>JAKMGR010000226.1 GCA_022424805.1 Verrucomicrobiales bacterium | reverse complement strand
GCGCCCAGGCGATGCAGCCCAGCACTCCGGCGTCATCTTCCAGTTCGGCAGCGAGGATCTCATAGGTCCCGGCGTAGGCGGGCATCGTTCTATCTGCTGTCGACTCGCGAACGGTCCGCAAAAACAGATCAGGCATCGCCTCAACAAGGCCGCCTCCAAGCACGATCTTATCGGGAGAAAGCAGGTGGATCACGGTGGCGACTCCGCAGCCGAGCAAAGTTGCTGATCGGATGATGATATTCTCGATTTCGACATCTCCTGCTTCCACCGCTGCAGCCAGTTTTCCGCTGGTGATGTTGGACATGTCCGTGCCGCATGCTTTGAGTAGATTGGGTGCCTGCCCCCGATAGGCAGCCCGGGCTGCGTCGCTGGCAATCTTGAGGCGGGAGCATTCCATCTCAAGCGTACTTCCGTGTTCTCCGTGTCCGGAGGTCTCCGGAAAAAGCGGGATATGTCCGAGTTCCATGCAGGAAAGATGCGCTCCCTGAAGGAGGCGGCCGTCGAGGACAGCTCCGGCACCGATTCCTGTTCCGGGAAAAATGCCAACTGCACAGCGGGCGTCGCGAGCCGCTCCCTCGTGGTATTCCGCATAGACCCCAGCATCGACGTCGTTGCAGATCACGACGCGGCAATCAAAAGTCTCGCCGAGGTGCTCTTCGACATGGACGTCTCGCCAACCGAGATTGGGGGCTTCGACAAGGGTCCCGGTGGTGGGGTTGATCGGTCCAGGACATCCGACTCCGATACCCATGAGTTGCTCGGCGCTGGCTCCGGCGTCGTCGAGTGCTTCTTCAATGACTTCGACCATGCGGGCGAGTCCGGCGGTACTACCTTTTGCGCCTTTTGTTTTCTGTTTGGCGCGCCCAAGCGTTTGGTAATCGTCGTTGTAGACTTTTGCCAACATCTTGGTTCCACCCAGGTCGAATCCAACCCAGACTTTTCCTGGATAGTGTTTTTTCTTGGATTTGCTCATGCGATCAATTCGGTTGCGATTGTTCGAGCCTCAACGTCGGCATTGATGATTTCTTCGAGTGACGGATGAGAAAGTGTATCGTGTTTCTCCATTGTTTTAGCGACGGTTTCCCAGATTTTCGGGAAGGCGATTTTTTCAGAAAGAAAAGCGCTAACGGCCACTTCGTTGGCGGCGTTCATGATGGCCGGCAAAGTCCCGCCGGCGGTTCCGGCTTCTTTTGCCAATGTCAGGGCAGGGAAGTCATCCCATCGCGGTGCCTCAAAGTCGAGCCTCGCGAGCTCGGCAAAATCGAGTGGCGGCAGCGTGTTGGGAACCCGTTCCGGCCAGGTCACCGCGTATTGGATAGGAAAGCACATGTCCGTCGTGCTGAGCTGGGCGAGAACGGAGCTGTCGATAAATTCCACCATGCTGTGAACGATGCTCTGCGGATGAATGATAACATCGACGCGAGCCATTTCGATATCAAAAAGCCAGCGCGCCTCGATCATTTCGAGGCCCTTATTGAAGAGCGTCGCGGAATCGATCGTGATTTTTTGGCCCATTTCCCAGGTCGGGTGTTTCAGAGCCTGAGCCTTGGTGACGTTGGCAAGCTGGTCCGCGGGGAACTCGCGGAAGGGCCCACCGGAGGCGGTCAGGATAAGCCGGGAAACATCGGCGGAGGAGCGGTCTTCGAGACATTGGAAGATCGCGTTGTGCTCGGAGTCGACCGGGAGAACACGGACTCCTTTTTCCCTTGCCGCTGTCATGACGGCCTCCCCGGCCATGACCAGGATTTCCTTGCTAGCTACGGCAATGTCTTTGCCCGCTTCAATAGCGGCGAGGGCGGGTCGCAAACCTGCAACACCGACGATAGCAATGAGGACGAGATCGGCTTCCGGCAGGGTGGCGAGCTCGACGAGTCCCTCTTCGCCGGTGTGTAGCGTGACATCGGACCCAACCCTTTTCGATAGGTCATCCAACCCTGTTGGTTCAAAGAGGCAAGCCTGCTTGATGTCGAACTCGTCGATCTGGCTGGCGAGCGACTCGACGCTGCGATTGGCAGCGAGTCCGATCACATTCATCAGCTCGGGAATGTCACGGGCCACTTTGAGGCTGCTTTCGCCGATTGAACCAGTCGAGCCCAGCACGACAACATTTTTCCTCTGCAGAGAATCAGACATGACGGATCACTTGAAGATGAGGAGGTAGATATAGAAGAGTGGGGCGGTGAAAATGATGGAGTCGATCAGGTCAAGGAAACCTCCGATTCCCGGCATCACGGCACCACTGTCTTTTGCCTCAAGGCTTCGCTTGAGAATCGATTCGGCAAGGTCACCTAACACAGCCACCAGAGCAAGGAGGATGGCAAGGACTCCAGCATGGGTGAAGGTGATGATCGGAATCTGATCGCCAATCGCAAAGTAGAGCGTGAAGCTGCCAGCGACGGCAAAAGCAATGGCGCCGCCAAACCCCTGCCAGGTTTTACCCGGGCTGACGTGAGGTACCATTTTGTTCCTTCCGATCAGCGAACCGACGAGATAGGCGCCCATGTCGGTTAGCTTCGTAACCGCGATCAGGTAGATCAGATAGTAATGTGTTGTGCTTTCTCCTGCCTCATTCGTCAGGGGAAGCATAAGGATTTTTGGGATGAATGCGAAAAGAAGGACGCAGTAGATAAATCCAAAGATCGTTGCTGCGATTTCATCCAGTGTTCTAAAGCCCTCAATAGGGGATCGCAGTCGTTCCAATACGACGAGGGTAACGAGGAGTGCGAAGGCGAGCCCGTCGAGTTCACTCAGCCAATTGGCTTCGAATCCCCAAATCGGTCCAAATAAGAAGATGATGTAGGCAACGCTGACTCCGTAGGTTTGCCAGCGGAAGCGACGAAACCCGCGAATCGGGAACAAACCGAAATACTCTATGAGGGCACCGATCGAGAGGATCGCAAAGAAGAACGAATAAATCCAAGTCTGGGAGAACGTGAAGGCAACCGCGAGAAGGGTGATCAGGATAATCGTGCTGATCAGCCGACTCTTAAAAGCGCGACGTTTTGCTCCGGTGTCGGCAGGGGATGGCGCGACATTAGGCTCATTTTCGGCCGGGGCCGTAGCCGGGGATTCGTTGAGTTCAGCGGCGGGTTCGTCGGGCATCAAGCGCGGGGGGTATCAACCATGAAACAATCAGGCGCGACGCTTGGCAATGAATAAATCGGGACAAAGTAAGTTCTTCAAAACTCTCGTGAAACAGTTGCGAAATGGGGGAGGTTATCGGATTACTCGACCAATATGGCCAAAAAACCTGTAGTACTTATCATTCGTGACGGATGGGGCGACAATCCCGGTGGACCAGCGGAAGCGGAAAAAGTGGGCGACTGCCCTCGTCTCGCCAGCACGCCGTTTACGGAAAAAATGCACGAAACGTATCCTGTAGCTCACCTTAGCTGCAGCGGATTGGACGTCGGGTTGCCGGAAGGCCAGATGGGAAATTCCGAGGTCGGGCACCTCAATCTCGGTGCCGGTCGGATCGTGTATCAGGATTTTACCCGCATCAACAAAACGATCGAAGACGGAGAACTCGCTTCCATTCCGCAACTGAAAGAGGCCTTCGCGAAAGCTTCCACGTCCCGTCTCCATCTTTTGGGTCTTGTTTCCGATGGGGGTGTGCACAGTCATCAGGATCACCTTTGTGCTCTCGCTGCTGCCGCCAAGGCTGCGGGTGTTGATGATATTATGGTCCATGCGATTACGGATGGTCGTGACACCTCACCTACCGGGGGAAAAGACTATCTCGGTTATTGTGAGGACAAGCTCGCTGAGTCGGGCGCAAAGATTGCGACGGTGATCGGCCGATACTACGCGATGGACCGGGACAAGCGCTGGGACCGGACGAAGCTCGCCTGGGATGCGATTATCCGTGGAAAAGGAGAGGCCAAAGAAATTCTCGCGTCCGAAGCTGTGGCCGAAAAGTATGCAGACGACACAACCGATGAGTTCATGACACCCATGGTATTTGACGCCGTGGATGAGCAGCGGGTTCGCGATGGAGATGTGGTCTTGTTTTTCAATTTCCGTGCGGATCGCGCTCGCCAACTCAGTATCGCTTTTCTTACCGAGGATTTTGATGGTTTCGACCGGGGCAGCCAGCCGAAGGTCGATTACTACACGATGACCGAGTACGACGAGACTTATGATTGCTCCGTCGTATTTGCTCCAGAGGAACTCACCAACACCCTGGGCGAAGTCGTGGCGCGTGCGGGCATGACCCAACTCCGAATCGCGGAGACCGAAAAATATCCGCATGTCTCGTTTTTCTTCAACGGAGGAGTGGAACTGGAGAATGAAGGTGAAGATCGTCAGATGCTGCAATCGCCGCAGGATGTCGCGACCTATGATGAAAAGCCCGAGATGTCAGCCGAAGGCGTCACGCAGACGATCCTCGATCGGATTGAAAACTACGACATGGCGATCATCAACTATGCCAACCCGGATATGGTCGGTCATACTGGCGATGTACCTGCCGCAATCAAGGCAGTGGAGTGTGTCGACGACTGCGTGAGACGGGTGGTGGAGAAAGTAATCTCTCTCGATGGAAAACTGCTCATCACCGCCGACCACGGGAACTGCGAGGTGATGATCAATCCAGACGGATCACCTCAGACAGCGCATACGACGAACCTGGTGCACCTGATTTTTGCAGCAAACGATGCCGAAGGCTACGAGCTTTCCAGCGGTAAGCTCGCGGATATCGCCCCCACAATGCTGAAATTGCTCGGTCTCGACTGTCCCGAAGAAATGACAGGTGATGTCTTGTTGACTGAGAAGTGAGGAGGTAGAGCGGACTCACCCTACAAATCCTTCTCCGTCTGCGGGAATCGCTTTCTTGCCTCGCTGTCGATGGGTTGCCCATTTCGCAGGCTCCACCACTCGGGGGCGCGCTTTTCGTTGTAGTGAGGATTGATGATTGGCATTCTTGCAGTCACACTTGAGTGCCAGCGCTTTAGCTTGCCTCGCAGATCGGCGACGCGGCCATTCTTCTCATCCGACAAATCCTTTTCCTCGCCAATGTCAGCAGCGAGGTTGTAAAGCTCGGCTTCTCCGGTGTTGTCGAGGTATTCGATCAGTTTCCATTCTCCTTCCCGGATCGCGGCAGCGGGGCGATGGTGGTGGTAGTGAGGATAGTGAAAGTGGATCGCGCTTCTTTTCAAGGCAGCTGAGGGATCTTTCAAAACCGGCATCAAGCTGAGTCCGTCGATGGTTTGATTTTCCGGCAAGTTGCCCCTGGCGAGTTCAACGAAGGTCGGATAGAAATCGTAGCTGATGGAGACGGTCGCTGACTCGCTGCCCGGTTTTACGAGGGGGGGGAACTTCACAATCAAAGGAACGCGAATGCCGCCCTCGTAGAGTTGACCTTTTTCGCCGCGAAGCGGGGCATTGCTGGTGACATCATCGTCAGCCTGCTCGGTGTAGTCGTAGCGTCGATAGAGGCCGCCGTTGTCCGACGAGAATACGATCATTGTCTCATCTGTAAGTCCGGCTTTTTCCACAGAGGCGACGATACGTCCCACGAGTTCATCGAGTTCATCGGTCATCGCCGCGTAGACGGGATGGGGGAGGTCGCTGCCCGTTTCCTTTGCCTTTTTCTCGTATTTTTCAACGAGGTCAGACCGCGAGGCCAAAGGGATGTGGACAGCGTAAGGCGAGACCATCAGGAAAAACGGATCGTCGCCCTGCTTGGCGACATAGCTTTCCGCGAGCTGAGCTTCAAAGTCGGTGCGGAATTGATCTGCTTTTGGCTGCACGCTTTTGTCACCATGCTGCACCCGAAATTTTCCGGGGAGAAAAGGACCGCCGACAACAGCGCTCCAGTCATAGCCCTGATGCTCGGGCTGAAATTCCGGAGCGTTGCCAAGGTGCCACTTTCCGATGTAACCGGTAGTGTAACCGCTTTTCTTGAGGGACTCGGCCACGGTCACGACG
>JAKMGR010000221.1 GCA_022424805.1 Verrucomicrobiales bacterium | reverse complement strand
TCCCGGGTCTTCACTACCCCAGATGGCAAAGAAGCTCTCGATCTCATCGAAAACGAGGAATCTATCGAAGTCATCAGTCTCGACTACCAGATGCCCGACATGAATGGCATTGAAGTTCTCGAGGAACTGAGTAAATCCACGCCTCGTCACCTCAGCGTGACAATGATCACAGGTTACCCATCCGAGGAACTCGAAGAAGAATTCCACAGCTTCGGCTCGGCACGTCTTCTCACCAACTATTTCCTGAGCAAACCTGTCGAATTTGAAAAACTCGAACCCCTCATGCTCCGGGCACACGAAGAATTGGAATCCGCAAAAAGCAAAAGCGAGGGAAACGACGTCATCACCGTTCAGGGCGAAATCGAACCCGAAGACTACATCGAAGCACAGCCTCGGCACCAATCCGCCAGGCTCGATACGATCGAAGAGAAAGTCGAAAACCTGCGGAAACGGTGGAGAAGAGATTTCTAGACGCTCGTTTTCGTAGGCACAGCGATCTGGGCGTTCGCTCATTTTGGCTAGGCAAAAAAGCTCGAACTCAAGTTGGAGAAAGTAAAAACCGAAGTCTCCAAGATGCTTCCCGCAGCCACCCAGGAGGCGGGAGACACGGCCGGAGCAAAAGGTATGGATGCAGATGCACCGCCAGAACCACCGGCTGCCGAAGCAACACCTGCTGAAGCCCCTCCCGAGGTAACTTCACCTAACGCCAGTGATTCTGCCCCGCCGCCCCAGCCGAAAAAGGAACGACCTAATCGTCCCAAAAAGGCGAAAAACGAAGGCCAACCTCCCTGATTCCCGAATCGGTCGAATTACAAATCACTCGTCCTTTTGTAGTCGAGAGTTCGCAAATTTTCCGGGATTATAGCAAAGTGAAAAACGAACATCCTATGAATCCGACCAACTCAGAATCAGACAACGCTCCACCCATCGAGGAAGAAATTCCCGTCGAGGAGCCAACAAAGCGCGACTTCACCGAATCAGTGGAAGATGCGTTCAAGACTGGCGCGGAAGATGCCAAAGAGGCCTTCGAAAAAGCGATTCCGAAAGCGAAAGAAGATATCGCAAAAGGTGTCCACGATCTTGCCTACGCAGTATCATACGCAGCCATTTTCGGAACCGAACTCCTCAAGGAGATCACCCCGGAAAACATTCTCGATGGACTTCGCGACGGCTCCAATGCCGGCCGCAAAGCTGCTGAAGAGGTCGTCCGCGAGCGTAAAGAGAAAGCCGAACGGGACAAGGGATCCAACGAACACGGAGGAGACTCAATCGACGACGCCGAACCGGTGATTGTCTAAAGAGTCGCTCCGAAATAGAAACTCAACCCTGTTTGCTCAACTTCCTGACAGGGTTGAATGGTCGACGTAATCCTGTTGAGTTCCTGCTACTGCACTGTTTCGATTAGTGCTTCGCCCTCAGTCATGACGACTTTTTCTGTCGTCATCTGCCATTCGGCTGGCGGGGCAAAGGTTACGAAACCAGTTCCGGCCCACTCCGTTCCGCGCTTGAGTGTTTCGGCAAAGCCGACATCACCCATGGAAGTGATATTGTGTCCCAATGTGGTGTGAAAAACGCGGCCTTCTCCGAAAGGGATTATCATTAGCATCGGTTCCCACTCTCCGGATCCTCCGGTGTCCACTTTGGCAAATGCAGCGGCGAGCACACTAACATCTTTTGCAGGACCGCGGAGACGATCATAGAGTTCGTCTTCGGCATGAAGCCATTTTTCCGGAAGTCCATCGACAATCGGGTGAGGATTCTGGGTCACAACAACAAACTCGTGGCGCTTACCGTGTGATCCACCGCGACCTTCCGTCGTGTCGTGCCCCCAACCATCATCACCTTTGCGAAGGTATGGTCCGGATAGCTCACTGCGACCGCCCCAACCGCCAACGCCTATCATTTCGTTGTAGGCAGGCCACTCCGGGAATGCATTGTTGGCGGCGTGAACCGCAACGAATCCTCCGCCACCGGAGACATAAGCTTCGAAAGACTGTCGAACTGGTTCAGGCCAGAGTTCGCCGTTGTAGTTGGAAACGACAACATCGTAGGAAGCAAAATTAGGACGCCAGTCATCCCATTTCGGTCCGATTTCCTCCTTGTGCTTTTTTACCGCGGTCTCCCAGACTTTCATATCGGAGGCGAATTTCTCATTGGCAGCAGGAGTCGTTTGCTTGGGCTTGCGTGGTGCTCTTGGCGCGGCAGGCGGACTGGTGGAGATAGTCACTTCAAATCGACCTGAATTTTCGAGGATGGCTTCTAAAACGGGTGAAGTGTCGACCCAAGCGTGGTTGTTTTGACCATCAATCAGGAGAACGCTGATCGGATCTGCGGGTGGCTTCGGGCCTTTTTCACAGGAAAGAAGAAAGAGCAGGCAGGCGGCGGCAACTGCTACGGAGATCCAAAGGGAGATTGACTTCATGGTCGGAAGAATATCGAACTCTGTCGCGATTGGAAACCCGGAAATGCGCCGTTCTTACTTCTCCCAGATTTCGATTAAAACGGTTTTCACGAATGCAGAAGCGCTAGTTTACGGCAGTTTTAGAATCCGCATAATCTCACGAATTCCCTCTTCCGTCTGATGCACTCCGTGAGGACTGCCATCAATGACAATTTCAGATTCGACGCCATCGAGATGAGCACTGGTGTAGGGGACGATGCCATCGGATGATTCCAAAAGCGGTTCCTTGCGCTTTTTCCGAGCGATCACTGAATGGAATCCGACTGATGGATTGAGCGGTTTATTGAGAAATTCTGCGGTAATTCGCGAAGCCGGACTCAGCTGGTCAATGGAGTTGGGATCTTCAGCCATCTCGAACCCCAACGGTGTCAGGGCGTAGCTACTCTGTTTGACAATCTCTTTCGTCAACTGCCCGATCTGTCGCGGAACCTGAATAATATCCCCCACCAGCTTGGCTCCCGGATTGGCTGCCAACTTACTCCCACGGTGCGGAACAGCGCAAAGGACGACTCGTTCTATTCCGGGAACGGCCTCGTAGTAGACCAGATCGTGAAGGGTTACGCGATCTCGCTCGGAAATTTCCAACTCTGCGATGGGAACTTTGAAAAGCTTGTCCCAGTCTGCCTGGCCACCTGTTTGAGTTGCTGCTTTCGAAAGAAGACCACCCATGCTGTGACTCACGAGAACGATATCGTCGCTCGATCCGCCGTTGTCGGAGCGAAATTTCCGCATTTCATTCAGCGAATCTCGCATTTTCCCGGCAAGGTAGGTAATCGGGGCACCTGTAGGATATCCAAAAGTCCAAAACTCATAACGTTCGCGGATTTCCTTGTCGCCATATGCCTTATTCAGAAACCGGTGCCAGGTAACCGGGGTCGAGTTGATCCCATGAACGAGGACGCAAACCTGCTTATTTGGGTCAAAAGCGGAAATTCGGTAGATCACCATTCGGTCAGCATATTTTTCGAAACGAAGGAGCGCCGCGAAATCAAGAAACTGATTCTGCCGATCATGAAAATCACGCGCGAAAGTTGCCGTGTAGTCGACTGAAAGCGGGACGCTCTTTCCGTTCGAGGAAAAAAACGACTGCCGTGTCGGATCAAATAACATCAGCTCAGGACGAGTCGGCTGGTCGAAATTCAGAATCCCGGTCACGGGATACCAGAGTCCGGTCGTTGGGATCAGCGGGTCCGACTCCGACCAACGCTGCCGAACCATCAGGGGCGCGCCAACACCATTGACCTCTGTGGTCTCTATGAACCCACGCTTTACGCGAACAAAATCTGCCGGCACAACCTGATCGATCTGATCCATGTTTCGAATCGATCCAGGATTCACGACGATTCGAACCGCCCCCTCAGTCGTAGCGATCTGCGAAAGTGCGACATCCTCCCCAGACCAGTTTTTCGCGATCTGAACGACTGATGTTCGCACCGCCTTGTTGTAGGTGGCCAGATTTTCCTCCGAGGGAATCTGGCCGGAACGAATTTGCTGCCAGGTCGCAGTAGCCTCACCCAGCGGAATAGCGTCGTCTTTTCGCAGGTTCCAATCCTCGCGGACCTTGATCTGAAGAGCGCAACTGGAGACGAGAAAGGATCCCGTTGCAAGGGCTAGCAACTGCCCCAAATATCTCCTCCTCTTCATTTCACAATAATCAGTCCTAATACAGACGTTTCAGAGCCAATACGCCAGCGAAAAGGTTTTCTAAAAATTTTTCCTCGAAAATCCACCTTTCCCACGCATATAATCCGGTTTCGCGTGTCGACACCTCTTTTGACACGTGTTAGAAAACTTTTGAATCGCACTCCTTATGAATTTCGCTTGCCCTACTTGCAGCATCACTCTCCAGGCCGAGGCCGACCTCGCGGGAAAAACTGTCAAATGCCCCGGTTGCGGTGAACGCATCCAGATACCAGAAGATTTTGGTGCTGCAGCACACCATGAGGAGTCAGGTGTGGATGCCGGTGAAGAAATGGCAGATCAGTACTACGACAATCTTCCTGAACTCAATATCAGCTCAACTCCGATCGGCCCTCACCCCTCACACGTGAATATTTGGATCGCGGGAGGGGTTGGTGTCATGTCTGCCTTGGTCTGGTATGTCGTGATGCACCTGATGCCCGAGGGCAACTACCTCCGCGACTTGTTCACCGAAAGGGGAAAGGTTCAGTATGCGACAACGCTTCTGATGTTCTGGTGTCTCGGCATTCTCGTTCTGAAAGCGGTGAATATTCGCAAGCAGCGGAGAGCCATGCTCATCCAAGCGCTTCCCGAAAGCATCGATGAAGAGATCACACCGAACAACCTCAAAGAGTTCCACGACAATCTCATCAATTTCCCCAAGCCGCTTCGCAACACATACATTGTGAACCGAATCCGTAAGGCGCTCGAATTTTTCTATGTCCGCCAGAACAACCCGGAAGTCGCACAAATGATCACATCCCAATCCGAGGTGGATGCCGCCAAGGTCGGGGGTAGCTACTCGATGGTGAAAGTTTTCCTCTGGGCGATCCCGATCATGGGATTCATCGGAACGGTTGTCGGTATAGGTGTAGCAATTGGTGGCTTCGACGCCGTCCTCGGTGCCGGAGAAGGTGGAGACATGAGCGCCATCAAAGAGCCGCTCACGAAAGTTCTTGGCGATATGGGTGTGGCGTTCGACACGACCCTTCTCGCTCTCGTGTTCAGTATTATTTTGAGCTTTCCCGCAAGTGCCCTGCAGAATCAGGAAGACGATCTCGTCACTGACACGGACGAATACTGCATCGATAACCTGCTCAAGCGCCTCAACGATGGTGGAGCAAACTCAAACCTCGGATCAGATGCCTCGCTACTCAAGGCAATCGGAGATGCGATAGCGACCAACCAGAAAGATATCATGGGCAGATTTGAGGGCGTCCAGAAGGACATGTCGAAAAACCTGTCCAGTCAGGTCGAGCATCATGGAAAGGTCGCCGAAACAATCGATCGCCAACTCGAAGCCATCGATCAGCGCACCAAAGACTACGAGAGCAAACTGGATAAAGAATTTTTCGACTCGCTCGACAAAATGCGGATCCAGTCGGTCGGCGCGATCGAGAACCAGGTTGGCACTCTCGCGGAAGGAATTAAGAATCTGAACGATGTCCTGAAAGACCTCAACGGCAAACAGATCACGGTGAAAAAGAGAGGTCTCTTCGGTCGCTGATCGGGCCGCTTTCGCTTTCTCCGGTCACAATCCCCTCCTTTATCGACAATACACAGTATCCTCTCCCCTGAATGGCCAGACGAAGACAAGACGACGGTGCCTCGGTGAATCTTTTCCCATTTTTGAGCATCCTTGTCTGCATTATTGGCTGCCTCACACTCATTATCGTGGTCGTAAATCTAATCGCGATGGGCAAAGGCGAAGGCCGCACCCCGAAAGAGGTCGAACGTGCACGCGAGTATCTTTTGATCAAGGCAGAGAAGGAAGAGGAGCAAAAGAAGCAGGACAAATTGAAGATCGACATCGAAAACCTGATTCAGAAGAGCGAAAAGACAATCGCAGCTCGAGACAAACTCGCGTTGCTGAAAGAAATGCTCGATAATCAGGAGGAGATCGATTCCAGCCGGGAAGAGCTGATCGCGAAATTCAATATTCTCACACAGACAAACAAGAGGCTCGTCACAGATCATGAAAAGCTTCTCGCTGCCATCAAGGAAAAGGAAGAAGAAATCGCCAAGCGCAAGCTACCTCCTGAACCCGCAAAGCTAAAAGTTCGCCCGACGGGTAGTAGCAACAACGTACAGCCGCACTTCGTCGAGGTGAGTGACGCGGGCATCTACCTTCACAAAAGCCTCAGCGAAGAGCCGGAAGCAATTCCCATTGCCTCAATCAATCAAAGCGAAGAATTCATCAAACTCCTCGACCTAGTATCGACCAACAGCGGGCACAGCCTGATTTTTCTCGTGAGAGGAAACGATGGAGCCGCCACCGCCTACAACAAAGTGTACGATTTGGTCGCTACCTACAACCAGGGTCGGGAAAGAAAAGCGATTCCCGGAAAACTTCCACTCCCCGGAGAGGGCAAAGTGGACTTGAGCGTTTTCTCCAGATTTCTCCAACCCTGATCTCTTTTTTCGAACCACTCTAATTCATGGCCAGAAGAGCACGCAAAGAAGACGAACGCAGTATGGACTCGCTCATGGACGCGATGACCAATGTTGTCGGCGTGCTCCTGCTTATCCTCATCGTTTCCAGCCTCGGGATTACTGCAGCGGTGAAAAAGGTCGTAGAGAATTTGCCTGAAGTGACTGAGGAGGAACTGCAGGCCATGAAGGTAAGCCGAGACAAGTCGAAAAAAAATCTTCAGGACCTTGAACAGACGCAAACGACCTTGGTGAAAAACGAAATGACCGATCAGGAGGCAACAACCCTGCTCGCCGAACTCGAAGATTTCGAAAAAAACAACAAGGATCTGGCTGACAAAACTTCCGACATTGAAGAATGGAAGGCTAAAGTAGAAGAGGCGGAAAAAGTCAAAGAAGAGCGCGATGCGATGGTTCTCGGGGCCGACAAGAAAGATCGAGAACTGGCTGCTATCCTTGCGCAGACGCCGGAGGCAAAAGTGATTGCCGCCAAGGAAATCATGATGCCCAACCCTCGTATGGCTGACCCGGAGTCGCAGGCTCTCTATGCCGTCTGTAAATTTGGGAAGCTCTATTTCATCGGCGATCCGTATGAGCATTGCCTGAAAGTCCAGCAGGTCATCGACCAGAACTTCACCGATCTCGCTTACACGGGGAAAGCAATTGGCTCTTACACCTATGCAGTGAAGGACACGAAGAAGAACGAAAACGATTACTACCTTCCCGTTTACGAGAAAGTACGCCTGAGCCGCCGGGAAAAAGAAGCCTTGGCCGCATGGGACGGCCTCAAGCTCAACATGAAGAACCGGGTTGGCGAGGACATCAAGGAAACGACGGTGCTGAAGCGAATCGTTGGAGCTGATGACGAAGCCGAACTGGCAGTCCATAAATTTCGATTCGATCTCAAAAAAATTACGGACTATTTTGGAGACGGAAAATTCGGACCAAAAGACCTTAAATACCACGTCGCAAAAAGCTCGGGAGATCGAATTCGCCTTTCATTTGAACCGCGTGAAAAAGAGGGAGGATGGACTCCGGAACAATTTCTCGCTCCCAACTCAGAATTTGAGCAACTATGTAAACAGGCCGGCACAAACCGACGGACCCTGATCTACTACTACGTCGCTCCGGATAGCTTTGAAATCTATCTCCAGGCGCGCTCCAAGTCGGAGGAATTCCGCGTCCCCGCGGGCTGGTCGATCGCAAACAACGACAAGTTTACTCCTCGTGGAAAACCGAAGCGGGAAACGATTCGCTACAACCTCGATGCCATTCCCGACGCAGAGTACATGAAACTCGCCAACGCGCTGGGCCCGAACATGGTCGAACTATTGAACAAGGAATACGCTGAATTCGAAACGGCCATTGCCGCTACAGTTCCCGAAGACATCATCGAAGAACCAGCCAAAAAAGCCTTTATCGATACCCTCAGAAAAGAACGATACGAGTGGGATTCGAGCCGGTTTCAGAACTACACACTCGACATATTCCGAACCGCTCTCGCAGCTCGGGAAGCGAGTGGCGAAACGGAAGTAGCCTTGGAAATTGTTCCCCCGGAAGTCCCCCTGATCCGAGTATTCCTCGCATCAAATCCGCCGGCTGCTCCGGCTCCGCCACCGAAGGAAAAGCCGAAGAACAAGCCTCCACCGAAGTATGGGACGGGGCTAATTCTGGATTGAGCCGAAAAAAAGTAGGTCAGCGAAGGGCAATGCCACTTTTACATTTTCGAGTCCCTCGGTGTAGCGCCGGTTCAACTTTGCGAGATCTTCCTTTTGCTTTTCCTGTATTTTTTCGATCTCCGATTCGGCAAGATTTCTGTATTCCTGTAATTCCGCAGCCAATGTATCGACTTCCATTTCCGCTAAGCGGACAGCGTCAATCTCGCGCTTCGCTGCGACCACCCCTTTCAAGTTGCCACCCGACAACAAGATCGGAGCGGACAAAAAGAGAAGCAGCACAATTCGCAGATTTACCCACTCGATTCAATCCCCAATGACATATATCCTTACACTTGGAGCAGACATCTCATTCACCACGGCTTTCCGACATTTCCAGTTCTGCAATGCTTTCCATGATGCGGTTGGCAATGATCTGATACTTCTCTTTTGCACCAATGGACTTGTCGGCGAGTAACTCAGAAAAATCGATCGGCTCTCCGACGACGAGAGTCACCGGGTGACGCTTCACCTTTTTCACGCCTCGCGGGAGGGATTTTTCCGGACCAAAAAGTCGAACCGGAAGCACAGGAACTTTGGATTTGGCAACGATCATCCCAACTCCAGGCTGGCCTTCCATCTTAAGCTGCCCATCCAAACTCCGCTCACCTTCAGGAAAAATCAGCACCTTTTCGTCGTCTAGAAGCAGCTGGATGATTTTCTTGAGAATGGAAAGCTCCGGCTTCTGTTGATCCACGGGGAGCGCTCGAATCCGCGTCAGGATAAAATTTGCTGCCGGATGATCGAACAAGGTTCGACGAGCGAAATAGTAGATGGGCTCACGACA
>JAKMGR010000193.1 GCA_022424805.1 Verrucomicrobiales bacterium | reverse complement strand
TCGACGAGCAACGCCGCTGCATTGAGGTGGCGAAAAATGAAGTGGGCGATCGCATTCCCATCGTCGTCGGCATTTGCTCGAACGATTCCGCAGAGGCGGCCCGTCTTGCCAGGATGGCAGCGGAAAACGGAGCTGACGGATTGCTCGTTTTTCCCTCCGAAGTCCTTGGGCTGGGTGGACAGTTACGGCCCGAAAGTGCACGTGCTCATGTCGGAGGCATTGCCGAGGCTACGGAGTTGCCGATCATTCTGTTCCAATATCCAGGCGCTACTCTCGGGTATCCGCTCGAGACGCTGCTTTCCCTCTGCCAGGAATTCTCCACGATCCGGGCGATCAAGGACTGGTGCAACGACCCCCATTTGCACGAGCGCCACATTCGCGAACTGCACGCTCTCGACAAACCAGTCCGCGTGCTTTCGACTCACAGCATGTGGCTGCTCGGCTCGCTCGCGCTAGGATGTGACGGTCTTCTCTCCGGAGCTGGAAGCGTAATCGCGAACCTGCAGGTGGCTCTCTGGAAGGCCGTGCAGAAAGGCGACATCGCAGAGGCCCGCGCCATTAATGACCGCATCTATCCGACGGTTCGCGCTTTCTACGCCGATCCCCTGCTGGATATGCACAACCGGATGAAAGAAGCGCTGGTCCTGCTGGGCCGACTCGATGATGCGCACGTCCGCCCTCCTTTGATGAAGCTACCTCCAGAGGAAATTGAGCGTATTGCCGCTCATCTCGCAGAGGCGAGGATTGATGAGACGACGGTGTATTCGAGTTGAGGTGATTCCTTCGTGAAAATTCGTGTCCCATTCTTTCCCATTCGTGGTTAAAACCAATATATTTTTCGCACTGCCCCATCGCAAATCCGCTACTTGTCGCACAGCCCCACGACGGAGCATAGTCTGCGAGGTTTCCTATGGTCCGCCTTTTATCCATCACGATTTTCCTATCGCTCGTCACCCTGAGCTTTGCAACCAACGGATCCGATTTCGAATCGGAAGTGCGTCCGTTTTTGGAGAAACATTGCCTCGCCTGCCACGGAGGGGAGAAAACGAAGGGCGACGTTGATTTTTCGATCATCCATTCGATGAACGATGCGGAGGCGAACCCGGATCTGTGGGAAGCAGTATCGCTCGTGATCAAAGACGGCGAGATGCCTCCGGAGGACGAACCGCAACCTGATGAAAAGTCCGCCAGCGCATTCCTGAGCTGGATCGACAACGAGTTTTTCGGCGAGATCGTATCGAAGCCCGGAGTGTTTCAACCGAGACGCCTCTCGGGTCCCGAGTATCGCAATACCATGCGCAGCCTCTTTGGGTTCGATCTCGAAGTGGACATCATCGAGGCAGAGCAGACCGTCACAGAGAGATCGCTCGTCCTGAAATTGCTGCCGACCGATCCCCCAGGAGCGAGTGGTTTTATCAATGACACCCGCGTTGCGCGTCTTTCAACAAACCTCTGGGATCAATACTCCTATCTCTCGGACCGGGCTCTGAATCGATTCTTTTCCATGACGAAAGTTGCAAGCCTGCCCGAAGCAGAAAAGCTGGTTCGAGATTTCGTCCCACGAGCCCTGCGTCGCGATGTCACCGAAAAACAGATCACCTACATTCTCGAAAACCTTGAGGGTAAATCCGGAGAGGCTCTCGTCGGATCTTTGGAGGAAGAATTCAATGCTTTGCTGATGTCTCCCGCATTTCTTTATCGGGGCTTCCTCATGGAGACGGATCCTTCCGCGGAACAGCAACAAGTGGACGACTTCGAGCTCGCGGAACGCCTTTCGTATTTTCTCTGGGAGGACATGCCGGATGAAGAACTCTTCTCTCTCGCGAGAGAGGGGAAATTGCATCACCCCAAAACCATCGAAGCACAAATCGACCGAATGCTTGCCTCTGAAAAATCGCGGACCTTGGCCGAGAGCTTTGGCTACCAGTGGCTACTTCTCGATCAGATCCATCACGAGCGAAATGACCCGCCCTACCTCCATGCCCTGCGGACTCAGCCAATCGATTTTCTTCACTATATTTTCACGAATGATCGACCCGTCGTCGAGTTGATCGATTCCGAAGTCACCTACTTCAATTCTCTCACCGCCAACTTCTATGGGTCGGACCGGAAAAAGCTGGAGAAGTTTGTGAAGCCGAAAGGAATCGAGCGAATGGTGATACCCCTTCAGAAAGTTGTCCTGGAAGAATCCCGGTCAGAGCGCGGAGCGGGGATTCTCACAATGCCAGGAGTTCTCGGAATGAACGAGGGACCCATCCTTCGCGGCACGTGGATGCTACGCCAAATTCTCGGCGAGCACCTTGGTGAACCGCCAGCGGACATTCCCCCGATCGAGGCCGCGGCGAAAGGGCAGGATCTCACCTTCCGGGAACGCTTTGAAGCTCACCGGGCCGACAAAACATGCGCCCTCTGCCACGACAAAATCGATCCACTCGGGTTTGCGCTGGAGGGATACGACAAATACGGCGGCGTCATTGGCAAGAATCAGTCCCAGTCAAAGAAGCAGCCAAAAACTCCCGAGAAGATCGACACGAGCGGTCAGTTACCCGGAGGCGAATCGTTCACCAGTTTCCAGGAATTGCAGCAATTGCTCCTCACCACTCAGCGGGAAAAGATCGTTCGCAATGCAGTGGAACAAATGATGGCCTACGCGCTTTGCCGAAAGCTCACCCGTAGCGATCGTCCAACGGTTGATGCTCTCACCACGCAGATTCTGGAAGAAAACGGCACCTGGAGAGACCTCATCTGCGGTATTGCCCAAAGCGTTCCCTTCACCGAATGTATTAATCCGAAATTGATTCAGGAATGACAACTAACTGGAATATCGACCGCCGTCATTTTCTCAGGGGAGCCGTTGGGGCACTTGTCCCTCTTCCGTTTCTCAATGTAATGGAAAACGCGGTGGCGAAAAATATCGCCGGAGAGGTCGAAGCTCCGCTGCGTTTCATGACCTTGTTCAAACCGAACGGCGTGCATCCTCCCTCGTGGAACATCAACGGCGGTTCCGAATTCGATTTCCGGATGTCGCCGCTGATGGCTCCTTTTGCGAAGCATCAGGATGATCTCATCATTCTCGACAACATGGGAGACTTCGGCTTTTCCTCCCACGCGAACTCCGCTCGACGTTTCCTCGCAGGTCGCTGTGACAACACGAAGACGGCCACCGTCGATCAGTTTATCGCCGACAAGATCGGGGGCGAAACGCCGACGCGTTCTCTCGAGCTCACCACCGAAGGTCTCTTCACCAATCAGATCGGGTGCAGCTACATTTCCTACGATCAAAAAGGCGACCCAATCCCCCGGGAGAGCGATCCGCAATTGATCTTTGATCGTCTCTTCCGGAATCCGATGAGTGATCCCGGGCAGCGGAAAAAAATGACCAGTCTGCTCGACCGTGTTTCGGACGACGCCAAGACTCTCCAGCGAAAAACGGGCCGAGAAGACAACGAGACTCTCGATGAATATTTCACAGTTCTTCGCGAGACCGAGAAGCGACTCGAAACGATGGGCTCAGCCGCAAATGCCTCGACCGACTTCTCGAAACTCAAGCGCCCCGCTCCCGCAGCAAACCTGAACGAGCAGGTCGAGACCATGCTCGATCTCATTGCTCTCGCGATGTGGACAGACCAGACGCGTTGCATCTCCTACATGCTCGGAAACAGCAACTCGCGCATGGTGTTCGATTTTCTCGGCGTGAAGGAACAGCATCACTACCTCTCGCATTTCTTCCGCAACTTCAGTCGCCACAACATCGATGGCCTGCTCAAGATCAGTCTCTGGCACATGGAGAAGTTCGACTATCTCCTGACACGACTCAAATCCTACAAGGACCACAACGGAAGTCTGCTCGATCACTCCATCGTTCTCTTCGGATCCGGAATGGGGCACTCCGACAACCACACCGCACAGCGAATCCCTGTCATTCTCGCCGGTAAAGGCGGCGGTCACCTCAAGACCGGACGCTACCTGCGCTATTCGAAAAATCAGGACCTCAGCCGACTCCACCTTGCCCTGATACAGCGATTTGGAGTCGACATGCAGGAATACGGCGGCGCGACCGATCCACTCCCCGGGTTGGACGGAGGAGCGATCGAAGAATACCGGGAACGCCCATTCCAGAGTTGGACCAAAGTCGAAGGCAAAAAGATGACCGTGCAGGGACGCCTCCGCATGTCCGACAATCTCGACGAGGCCAAGGTGTTTTACATGGACGTCGCCGGAGAAGACCCTGTCCGGATCGAAATCGAATTTCGCGACTTTCACGATTTTAATTTCCCCTACCACGTCGGAACCCCCATCCAACTGGCTGGAACCGTGACCGAGAAAAACGGGCAACCCGTCCTCACAAAAATCAGCGAGCTGAAATCCGTGTTCGGAAAGAGCAAGCCGAATACCCGGAACGGGTAGGAGTCGGGGAAAGCGTTGCGATGAAGCTCTCCCTCATCCAGATGCATGTGGAGCCGGGAGACCCACAGCGCAATCTCGAAACTGCCTGCCACCGAATCGCTGAAGCCGCCGAAATCGAGGCCGACGTCATCCTCCTCCCGGAAGCCCTCGACTACGGTTGGATGGACGAATCTGCTCGCGACAAGCCCGAAGGCTTGAGCGCAGCACCCTTGCAGGAAGCGGCGAACCAACACCGAGCCTACGTCTGCGCCGGACTCATCGAGCGTCGCGGCGACGATCTCTATAATGCCGCAGCCCTTATCGATCCCGATGGAGAAATACTCCTCACTCACCGAAAGATCAACGAATTGGAAATCGCCCATTCGATTTATCGCTGCGGCAGCGAGGTGCAGCCCCCCATCGACACGCCATTTGGCCGAATCGGCCTGCACATCTGTGCCGACGCCTTTGCTGACGAACAGTGGATCAGCCGAAAAATTGCGACACAGGGAGCAGATATCATCCTCTCACCCTGCGCCTGGGCCGTTCCTCCCGACTTCAATCCTGACACAACCACATACGGTGAGATCTGGAGGAAAAACTACATTCCCATGGCCAAAGAACACAGTTGCTGGATTGCGGGTTGCAGCAATATCGGACCCATCAGTTCTGGCCCGTGGGCTGGGCATCGCTGCATTGGAAAATCGATTATTGTGAATGCAACGGGCGAAGAAGTGCTCACTGGGCCGTTTGATGAAGAAGCGGTTTTGACCGTAGATTTTTCTTGATTGAGAGAACGACAGGTTAGAATCAAGCGGAATGAAAAGGCTTCCCATTATATTTTTTCTTCTGCTTGCGTTCACTCTATCTTCTCACGCAGATGATCGCCCTAACATTGTCGTCGTTCTCTGCGATGATCTCGGATGGGGTGACATTCAAAATTATGGACATCCTCACATCAAAACACCACGCCTCATGCAGATGGCGGCGGAGGGAATCCAGTTCAGCAGTTTTTATTCTGCAGCGCCGGTCTGCTCACCCTCGCGCGTCGGCCTCTTGACCGGGCGCAGCCCGAATCGAGCTGGTATCTACGACTGGATACCAGAAGCCAGCGCCGATAAGCCTGTCGCGAATTCCCGTCAGCTCGTTCACCTACGCAAAGAAGAGTTCACGATTGCGCAAATGCTCAAAGACGCCGGCTACGCGACCTGCCTTTCCGGCAAATGGCACTGCAACGCGATGTTCAACTCCGACAAGCAGGCCCAACCGCATGACAACGGATTTGATCATTGGTTCGCGACGCAGAACAATGCCTCACCTTCTCATGAGAATCCGGTCAATTTTGTTCGCAACGGAACTCCGGTGGGCAAGAAACTGGAAGGCTTCAGTTGCACCATTGTTGCCGAAGAAGCGATGAACTGGCTCACCTCTCATCAGGCGAGAAGTCCTGAACAACCATTTTTTCTCTACGTCGCCTATCACGAACCTCACGAGCCTGTCGCATCACCGCCCGAGATGGTAAAGCGCTACGAAGACGGTCCCGCCAGCAATCACGATGAGGCCCAGTATTTTGCCAACGTGGAGAATCTCGACGCCGCCACCGGCATGCTGATCGATCATATCGACAAGCTCGGTTACAAGGAAGATACCCTGATCATCTTTACCTCCGACAACGGACCGGAAACGCTCAATCGATACAAGAGTGCCAAGCGCAGCTACGGGGTATCCGGACCACTTCGGGGCATGAAGCTGCACACCCACGAGGCTGGTTTCCGCGTCGCCGGGATCATGCGATGGCCCGCTCAAATCAAGCCCGGCCAGAAAAGTGACACGTCGGTCAGTTCGCTCGATTTTCTTCCAACCTTCGCCGGGTTGGCTGATGCAGAGATCCCGGATGATCTCACTCTCGACGGCACGAATTTCCTTCCCGCTATCAATGGTGGTCCCCTCCCGCGCGAGGAGCCTCTGCTATGGGTCTACTTCAACAGCTACAACGGATCGGAACACGTTCCCACCGTCGCAATGCGGGATGAGAATATGAAAGTCCGCGCCACGCTTCAGGGCATGAAACAGACCAATCAATTGGACAAAGCAAACCTGGAAGCGATACAATCGGCTACGCTGGGAGACTTCGAAATTTATGATCTCTCCAAAGACCTTGCCGAGGAAAATCCACTCCCCACCGAAGGCAGCCCGCTCCCCGAGAAGATGAAGCGACTCTACGGGGAACTTCTCTCCGATTCCCACATCTGGCCAGCAGTGAAAAAGGCGAAGAATCAATAAGCCGGCAGACGTCGACATTATACGTTAGGAACCAAATCCACTCATGAAGCATTTTCATTTTCTGAGTCTTTCGCTTGCCGTAGCCACCACGGCACCTGCCCAGAATCCACCCTACGACAAGCCGCCCGAAGTTGAACCGCCTTACTACCGCGTCCGCTATGAAGCAAAAGAAACCGGCGACCTCATCTTCCCTGTGCAATACACCGTCTGGATTCCGGAAGGAGTGAAGAAGCTGCGTGGGATCGTCGTTCACCAACACGGTTGCGGGGAGGGCTCCTGCAAATCGGGGCAGACCGGGGCCTGGGATCTCCACTGGCAGGCCCTCGCGGAAAAGCACGACTGCGCTCTCTTCGCGGCGTCCTACGAGCAACCCCAGGATGCAGATTGCCAGATGTGGTGTGATCCGAGACACGGATCCGCGAAGGCCTTTCAGAAAAGTCTGGCCGATCTCGGCAAAGCAAGCGGTCATCCCGAACTCGCTGAAGTTCCCTGGGCACTCTGGGGGCACAGCGGCGGTGGGCATTGGGTCGGCGGGATGACGCTTCTTTATCCGGAGAAAACCATCGCCGTCTGGCATCGCTCAGGTGTGCCTCTCGTGAAAAAAAATCCGGACCGTCCTTCGATCAAGACGTACACCATTTCCGACGCCGCCATCGATGTTCCCATGATGTGCAACCCTGGCACCGAAGAGGGAGTCACAGTGAAAGAAGGTCGCTTCGCCGGGGTCTGGCCCGCGAACGAAACATTCTTCCGGGAGGCCCGGGGAAAAGGCGGCCTGATTGGAATCGCGGTCGATCCACTCACCGGCCATGCCTGCGGAAATCAACGCTACATGGCAATCCCCTGGCTCGATGCCTGCATGAGCGCTCGCCTGCCTGAGGAATCGGGCGGAGCACTGAATACGATGCCGACCAAAGGCGCGTGGCTGGCACCCATCCTCGGAAAGAAAGCCAGTCCCGCAGACCAATTTGAAGGCGATCTAAAGTCGGCCATTTGGCTTCCGAATGCAGAGATCGCAAGCAAGTGGATGCACTATGTCGAAGATACCGCCATTCCTGACAAAACACCACCACCGTCCCCAACTGGTCTTTCGGTAGAGGGGAACAAGCTGACTTGGAACGCCAGAGCCGATTTCGAAACTGGCATCGCTCACTTTATCGTTTTCCGGAACGGAGAAGAAATTGCGACGGTTCCGGAGAAGACGAAAAACCCACACGGACGTCCCGTTTTCCAGGGACTCCAGTATAGCGACACGCCTGCCGCACCTCTCGTGAAAATGGAGTTTGTCGACGAGAAGGCGGAAAGTGGAAAAACCTACGAGTATCGCGTCGTCACGGAGAATACGGTAGGACTGCGGTCCCAGTAGTGGAACCTCGTAAAAGTTCCGGGCGTTTCATCTTGGGTGGGCGGAAGATTTCGCATCTTCCGCTACAACCCTTTACACCAATTCCCGCATCGGCTTGTAGCCGTCGACGAGGAAGTGGGGACGCCCTGACAGATCTTCAATCGTCACCTCGTTCGCATTGATACCAAGCTGGTGATAGAGGGTTGCAAAGACCTCGCCAAAGTGCACGGGACGGTCAGCAATTTCTCCGCCAAGACGATCTGTGGCTCCGATCACTTGGCCGGTTCGCAGTCCTCCTCCAGCGAGAAGGGCCCCACCGACTCGAGGCCAGTGGTCACGACCTGCGTTTCCATTGATTTTCGGAGTTCGTCCAAATTCACCCCAAGCCACGACGAGCGTATCGTCGAGCATGCCTCGATCGTCGAGGTCTTCGATCAGAGCACTGAGTCCCTGATCGAACATCGGGGCATGCGAACGCATTCCTGCGAAATTGTTGCTGTGAAAATCCCAGCGACCAAAATTCAAAGTCACGCAGCGAGCGCCGGCTTCGACAAGACGTCGAGCGAGGAGAAAATGCTCCAGGTTCCGCGGTGCACCATCACCAAAATTCTTCGGGTCACCTTTTCCGTAACGCTCACGAATTTTCGAATCTTCGTTTTCCAGATTCAGCGCTTCCGCCAGTTGGCTTGAAGTAAGCAATCCGAAAGCCTCTTCGTGAAATTCGTCGAGACCTTCCATCATTCCCGTC
>JAKMGR010000167.1 GCA_022424805.1 Verrucomicrobiales bacterium | reverse complement strand
GTTCTGTCGATGACGGAAAATCCACCCTAATTGGCCGACTGCTCTATGATTCGAAAAACACCTTCGAAGACCAGATCGAAGCCGTTGAGGAAACCTCGAAGAACCGAGGCGACGAAAATGTGAACCTTGCCCTCCTCACGGACGGCCTCCGAGCCGAGCGCGAACAGGGAATCACGATCGACGTAGCATACCGCTATTTTGCGACGCCGAAGCGTAAGTTTTTTATCGCGGACACTCCCGGTCATATTCAATACACACGAAACATGGTGACCGGCGCGTCGACCGCCAACCTTGCCATCATTCTTGTGGACGCCCGGACCGGTGTTATTGAACAGACCTGCCGTCACGCGTTCATCGCGAACCTGCTTCGCATCCGCCACGTAATCGTCGCCGTCAACAAGATGGATCTCGTTGACTACAGCGAGAAACGTTTCGAGGAAATCTCGAAGGAGTTCGAAGAATTCGCTTCACGCCTCGACAACATCGTCGATATGGTCACCATTCCGATCAGTGCTCTGCACGGAGACAACGTGGTGGAGAAGTCTGACAAAACTCCCTGGTATGAAGGACCAACGATGCTTTACCACTTGGAGAACGTCTACATCGGCTCCGATCACAACCACGTCAACGCTCGTTTCCCCGTCCAGTGGGTCATCCGCCCACACTCCGACGAGCACCACGATTTCCGCGGCTACGCCGGGCGCGTTGCTGGTGGCGTATTCAAACCTGGCGACGACGTTGTCGTTCAACCTTCCGGATTTGCTACCAAGATCAAAGCGATCGAATCTCTCGAAGGGCCGCAGGAGCAGGCATTTGCCCCCCTTTCCTGCACCATGACCCTGGAAGACGAAATCGACATCAGTCGCGGTGACATGATTGTTAAGCCAAACAATCCGCCGGAGAAAGAGCAGGTCATCGAAGCTATGATCTGCTGGTTCTCTGAAGACACACAGCTCCAGCCACGCGGCAAATATCATCTTCGCCATACGACTAAGGAAGTGAAAGCGATCGTCCAGGAGATCAAATACAAGGTAAACATCAATACCCTGCACAAGATCGAAGACGAAACGACTTTTGGACTCAACGAAATTGGTCGCGTCAGCATTCGCACATCCGCACCACTTCTTTTCGATTCCTACCGACGCAACCGCCAGACCGGAAGCTTCGTCCTCATTGACTCCCAGACCAACGAAACCGTTGCCGCTGGAATGATTGTGTAGGCTGTCTAACTCGTTGACAGGTCCAAGGAATCAGCGTTATTGCCGTCCGCTCCAAATCGGAGAGGTAGTGACGGCGAGGTAGCCAAGTGGTAAGGCCGGGCTCTGCAAAAGCTCTATCGCGGGTTCGATTCCCGCCCTCGCCTCTCTTCCCGACACAAGGCATTGATGTCGCCCTCTCCGCTCATGGTGTCACGTAGATCGCGTATACTTTGGCATCGCCTGCATCAGGAAGCTCGATACGAAGCGCGAAGTTCTCCCCCGCTGGAATTGGCGAGGACAACGGAACCTCCACCCGCGTTCCCGACTCCGTGACCTTCGCAGAAACGCCCTCCACGGGACGCGCCAACTCGTTGATCAGGGAAATAGTAAGCGGTGCGTCGGAGGAAACACTCTCCACATTGACGAAGACTCTCGCAGGCTTCCCGGTTTGAAAATGCGCTGTCTCGACATGGGCGCTGGTGCCGGCAATTTTGCGGGACAGATAACCGAATCCATCACGCCGCAGCGTCGCCAGCCCGATCTCCATGTCTTTCAGTTTACCTCCGGTATCCCAGTGCGAATACCAGATCATCGTCTTGTCGCCCTCATTTACAAAAGCGTGCCCCTGCAGCAACGCAGTGTCATCCCATTCGCCCGGCTTGCCTCGTGCGATGACTTTGTGATCCGAAATCGGCTCGCGGAAATGAATGCCGTTGTTGCTCAAGACCAACCCGAGATCGATGGTTACACCTTTGTTCCAATACTTTCCGTCTTCGGGTTTTTCCGGCGCATCCTGCCAGAGCCCATTCAACCCCACTACTACATTGCCACGATTCCAGAGCCCTGCTCCCATGTGGCCTTGCTGTCCTTCCACCGGGGTCGAAGTCAGTTGGCCGGGCCGTGCGAGCGCGAAGGCCTTGCTGTCGGACCAACTCGAAAAGTCAGCCGAACGATAGGTCAGGGTGACACGGCCCACATCGCTCCCATCCATCCGCCAGGTCCACGGAGAAATGAGCTGGCCTAGAGCATAGTAGAAATCGCCGAACTTGTAGAGTCCCGACACCTCGAAGCGTTCATTGCCCGCATTCATCGGTCTATCGCCTACGACCTTCCAGCTCAGTCCATCAGCACTGGTCGCGGCGATAAAGGCACCCCACCTCCGTTCGTCGGGACCAATCGTGCTTCGCCCACTCTTTACATCCGCGAACTCAGGGTGCGCGATGTAAACGCACTTGTAGCGACGTTCCGGATCGGGATCATTCGGTTCGTAGATGACGGAGAGAAAATCGTTCACCTTGGCCAGTCCCGAAACCTCGGACTCGATCAGGCAAATGTTGTTTTTCGTATTTCCTTTGAACTCTACCAGCCCCAGTTCCGGCTTCGTCCAGGTCACGCCGTCGTCGCTTTCGGCATAACACATCGGGCGCCACCATCCGGGCGCCTGGCCGGCGGCCAGTTCAACTTCGAACATGCCAAGATACCACATGCGAAATTTATCGCCGTGCTTCATTACCGTTCCATAGAGAATGGCATGCCCATGATCAGGAGCATTCTCGGGGCCACGTCGCAAAACCGGGTTTGCCGGATGTTTCGTTGCGGTCACCGGAGTAACGAAAACATTGTTTCGCCACGGGATGGCATGGTCATCGAAGGGAAAGAAAACAGCTTCTTCAACCGAGGGACCACCGCCGACAGAGACCTGCCCGCGGGCAAACCCTGACAAAAGTATAATTATTGTGATAGAAAACAGGAATTTTCGAAGCATGGCTATTCGGGTTTTGGAAGTGTGGTTTCATCTGCACCGATTCCTTCCGGAGCATTGTCGAAAGTTTCCCAACGCGAATCTTCTTCGCTACCGGTGAGCTTTTGAAAATCCGAAAATGTCTCCGGACGGAAACTCGCCTTATCGACGCGCAGACTCTTGAAATCGTAGAGATTGCCCGCTCCGCGCCAGACCGTATTTGGGAATAGCAACGACTCGGGTTGGAATTTTCCGGAAGAAAAAAGACAAGATCGAAAATCGACAATACCTCCCGGGGTCAGCATCACATTGACACCCTCAAAGGTGCAATTCGTTGCATGCAAGGCGCCGCCTCGTCCGATTCGAAGTTCCTGTGGTGTTTCGCCATCACGTCGGATCAGCACGTTCTTCATTCGTAGATTACAGAGGCCTCCCTCATCCAGGTATTTGGCTTCCAGCCAGAGGGATTTCGCCGCGCTGCTCTCGATCAGTGCGTTTTCCAGGGAATGATCGAGGCCTATGAAATAGAGGTCGAACCCGTGACAATCACGAATGTAGACATTGTGATAGTATGTTCGGCTCGTATTGACGTCGCAGAGCCCCGTCGAATTTCCAATACTGACAAAGCCATCAATTCGGCAATCCGCATCCTCATGCGCACTGAATCCATCATCGCCGCATTCGATCGCCCTGATGTTTTCGAAGACCAGATTTCGCTGCGCACCGTGAACGTTGTATCCATCGTTGTAGACATGCGTTCCCGTGATATTCCTCACTGTGATGTGAGATCCGGCCGAGGAAAAAATCACTGCGCTGCTGCGCTTCGGATAGCGAATGTTCGACTCCTCCAGTTTCTGCCCCTCGGGCAAGCGGAGATAGAATGCATCCTCTTCCTGCACGTAAGTCCACTCGCCGGCCTGCAAGTCAGCAACCGGCTTGAGCGGATCACTGGGCCCTTTCGATGTGCGATTCATGCGCTGCATTTTGCCGTTCCAAATCAAATACCAACGCCCCACGATCGCATTATCGGTTTTGGGATACAGCGCCACCTTTCGGAACAAGTCCGGTTTCACTTGCTCCCAATCTTTCGAGGTCACAGGCTCACTTCCATCGAGAACTGCCCCATGCCCGTCGAGAGTGATCGGCTTGCTTGGCTCTCCATGCCTCTTGGTGAAAACGGCGCTCTCGTACCATACACCCGGTGTGAGATGAATCGTGTCACCGGGCTGAGCCAGTCGGATCGCACGCGCGATCGACTTCACCGGGGCAGTGCGCCCATCGTTTGCGTCGTCCCCTGCTTCCTGATCGACCCGGATATCAGTTGATTCATCTGCCCAAACCGAGGACAGAAATAATGTGCTCAACACGCCCAGCAAGATCAGGCAACTGCGAGAAAGGCTTGACTGCTTGGCATGGGGCGCTCCGCTCATCCTTTTCATCATCACCCGTGAGAATTGGCCTGACAAGATCTAGCTTCTCAGAACAAGGCATGATCGTGTGTATCCTTTACCCTTTACGCCTTTGCTTCTGATCCGCCGAGCGCGGTTTGCGCCTGACTTTCGCCACGAACCGCTCGCAAAACCGCCACAATCCAGAAGAACCGAGGGTGCGAGTCTGCCGTAACACTTTCAGAATGCCCCGTCCACGTCCGGAAAAAAACTTTTTCTGATAAGCAAATCAGTGTAAGTTTTTCCGCTCCACTGGAGACGAATGCGTTTGGCGCGACATTCCCCCTCTCGTGGTCACACGATTCTTATCTCAGACCAGCTGTTTCATGTTTTTATCTGCCCTTCTCAACTCGGCAAAGCTCTCTGCGCTGATTGCGCTCACAGCCTTTCTTCTCGTCCCTCCTTCTCAGGCCCAAACGCAGCATGGCGATCTCGCTCTTCGCGTCACCGAAATGCTCGAAGACGAGCACTTCCTGAAGGAGCCTTTCAATAACGATATGTCAAAGAAGGTGCTCGACACCTACTTGAACATGCTCGATTTCAGCAAAATCTATTTCACCAAAGAAGATGTCGACGGATTCCGTGCGAAGCATGAGCAAACGATCGACGACAACGTTCGCAACGAAGCGATTCCTGCGGCCTACGAAATTTATGCGACCTACCAGGAGCGCATCCGCAGTCGAGTAAAGATGGCCAAGGAACTTGCCAAGCCACACACCTTCACCTACGACTCGGATCGCACGGTCGAGATCTCCCGCAAAGATGGAGACTGGGCACCTGCAGGAGAGGCACATGACCAACTCTGGCGCAACCTGATCGAGGGTGATCTAATCCGTGAAAAACTGATCGCTGACGCCCTTGCCGAGGAAGAGGCTGAGGAGGCGAAAAAGCGCGAAGAAGAAGGACTTCCGCCCAAGGCAAAAGATCCCAATGCCAAACCGAAAAAGACGATCTACGAGAAAGTCGCTGATCGTTACGACCGCATTCTCAAGCGAGTAAACGAAAACAACGTCGAAGACGTGGCGACTCTTTTCATCAAATCGATTGCCCGTGCCTACGATCCGCACTCCGAGTATTTTTCCCAGCAGCAATACGACAATTTCCGTATTGGAATGAACAAATCGCTCAAGGGAATCGGAGCGATGCTGCAGAAAGACGAAGATCAGGGCGGTGCCACGATCGAAGGACTCGTCGTCGGTGGTCCGGCATTCAAAGGGGGCGATCTTGAGGTGAAAGATCGTGTCATTGGAGTCGCACAGGGCGAAGACGGCGACTTCGTGGATGTCGTGGAAATGAAACTCTCCGACATCGTCGACCTCATTCGCGGTGAAATCGAATCCGTCGTTCGACTCAAGGTGATTCCTCAGGGCGAAACGACTAAGATCAAACTCGTCAATATTGTTCGCGACAAAGTCGATTTGAAAGATGCTCTCGCGACAGCTGATCTTATCATCACGAAAGACCCCGAGGGCAACGAGCAAAAGATCGGCTGGATCACCCTGCCGTCTTTCTACGCTGACATGGATGGTGGACAGACCAGCACAACGACAGACGTTCGCCGCCTCCTAACTCGACTATCCATCGAGGGGATCGACGGCCTCGTTGTTGATCTACAAGACAACGGAGGAGGTTCGCTTGAGGAAGCAATTAACATGACTGGCCTCTTCATTCGCAAGGGACCCGTAGTTCAATCCGTCGACTGGCGCGGCCAGCGTGATCAGAAATCATCGAAAAACGGCGAAGCGATGTACACCGGCCCGATGGTCGTTCTCATCAACAAGGCGAGTGCTTCGGCTTCCGAGATTTTTGCAGCGGCGTTACAGGACTACGGCCGAGCTGTTGTGGTGGGAGACACCACCACTTTTGGTAAAGGAACGGTACAGCAACTTCGCCCCGTTCTGACAAACCAACTCAACTTGCTGCTCAATCGTCAGGTCAATCAGCAGGGTGCGCTCAAGCTGACGATCCAAACTTTCTATCGTATCAACGGTCATTCCACTCAACTCGACGGAGTTGCTTCGGACGTTCACCTTCCCTCCATTCTCGATATCGCTGAGATCGGTGAAGACTCGCTTCCAAACGCGCTCGATGTTGAGCCAATCAAGCCCAGCAATTACGGCCAGTTTTCTGAAAAGCCACTTCCGATTCGGCAGTTGAAGCAAGCGTCTGAAGCGCGCATTGGATCGATGCCCGGCTTCGAATATATTCTCCAGACGATCGGTGAGGAAAAGCAGCGCATCGAAGAGAACAAGATCTCTCTCAACCTAGAAGAGCGAAAGCAAAAGGCCAAAAACGACGAGGCGGAACGCGAAGCTCGCAAGCAGGAGCGTATCGAACGCTTTGCCAAAATCAGGGAACAAGAGAAGGACCTGTTTACGATTTACAAGCTCACTCAGGACAACGTTCTTGAAGAGGGCCTGACTCTCGCCGAAAAACTTTCCGACGAGCAACTCAGCGGAATGACTCGCGGGGACAAGCAGAAAGAAGAAGACCCCGACATCAAAGCTCTCGAGTATCCTCACACACTCGATCCCTACGAGCGCGAGTCGATCCACATCGTCCAGGACCTCATTGCGATCAGCAAAACCGGAAAGCCAGTCAACATCTCGGCCGCCAAGCCGCAGCGTCGCGACAAGACCACTCCGATCCCCGTCTCCGAGGAAAAGCCGAACTAATTCCGGCACTTTATCAAAGTCCCTTGGCAAATCTAGGGGCGTAACCATCTCCGCCTATGCATGGCGGTCTCGAAAACGCGTTTGAAGGTCTATCCGTTCAGCTACAGGTCCCTGACCTCTGGCAGCAGGAAGCGATTCGCTTTCTGCGCGACGGTAAAGACGTAGTTGTCTCCGCCCCGACCGGTGCGGGGAAAACGTTCATTTTTGAGTCAATCGCCGACGAAGGAAAACTGATCGGCCCGGATCGGCAGGCCGTATACACCGTCCCCACCCGCGCCCTCGCCAATGACAAATGGCGCGAGTGGAAAACCAAAGGGTGGAAGGTCGGAATCGCCACGGGCGATCTCGCCGAAGATCTCGATGCGCCTGTCATCGTCGCCACGTTGGAAACCCAGCGGGAGCGGCTTCTCTCAGGAAACGGCCCTTCTATTCTCGTGATCGACGAATACCAGATGATCGGCGATCGACGGCGCGGTCTGCACTACGAACTCTCCGTCGCACTCGCCCCACCAGAAACGCGACTGCTACTTCTCAGCGGAAGCGTTGCCAATCCCACGCGTGTCGCGGATTGGATCAGCCGTCTCGGGCGCGAGGCAGTGGTGGTAGAGACCAAAGAACGCCCGGTACCGCTCGAAGAAATCCCGCTCGACGCGCTTCCCAATCTCGCTCCGCGGAAGTATCGCAATTTCTGGGAAAGGCTCGCGCTCTCGACACTGCTCTCGCACTACGGCCCCCTGCTGATTTTTGCTCCGCATCGCAAGGCCGCCGAAAAAATCGCCACGAAAATTGCGTCGGCCCTACCGAACAATGATCCCATCCGCATGGGCGACCAAAGTCTCGAGCAGTCATGCTCCAAATCACTCGCTCGCCTTCTTCAGAAACGTGTCGCCTTCCATCACAGCGGTCTCGGATTTACCGAACGTGCCGCCGTCGTCGAGCCGCTTGCCAAAGCGGGACAACTCCGTGTCATCGTCGCCACAATGGGACTCGCGGCGGGAATCAATTTTTCGGTCCGTTCGGTCTTTGTTGCCGAAACCAGCTACCGCGATGGTCCTTTCCAGCGAAATGTCACCCCAGACGAACTGCTTCAGATGTTCGGCCGGGCCGGACGGCGAGGACTCGACGAGACAGGATATGTTATCATCGGCGACAAGAGTCCACGTCTTTACGATTCCCACCCACTCGAGCTGAGGCGACAGAACGAAGTCGACTGGCCAACCCTGATCCGGAGAATGCACTTTGCCTCGCTAGGTGGAGGGTCTCCTTTTCTGGCCGCCAGAGAATTGCGAGACCGGCTCTTTTCCGATCAGAAGGTCGCGCTCGGTTTTCAATCCGACTCCGTCGAGTCCGACTCCTCCGCTTCTGGAGAATCAAGAGAAGGAAATTCCCTGTTTGGCCTCAAGCCCACTCGAAAGGAAACATTCAATTCCGGGGGCGAATGGGAAACAACGAACGCAGCGCGAAATGTCACGGTACGTCTCGGAGATGCCCTCACTTTTCTTAGAGCGCGTAACCGCCCAGCGGAAAGCAACAGCCAACTCGTCGCAGGATTGCTGCCCGCCCGAACCCGTCTCTGTCGACTCGATCAAAAAGGCGGCGGTCCACGTCGCTACGGAATGGAGATCGCCGTCGCAACCGAGAAGGAACCCGGAAGCTTTGGCCTTACCAAATTCGCGGGAAAACTTGCGGACGCCCATCGCGACGTTCGATTTTCGCAGAATGAAATCGCAGGCTTGCTGCCCGATGCCTTCGCCGAATTCATCACTCCTGCCGAATTTGAAAGCGTCGTAAAACGCGGCGGACAGCTCTACCTGACAGGACATTTCCAAAACGCAGAAATTGACGTCTACCTCGACAGTCACGACCAGGCCATACACAGCCCTGATTCTCGCACCATTGAAATTGATTCCGAAACACACTACGCCGACGAAGACTCCGGCGAAATTCGGGAAGCGGCTGCAGGGACTGCCGCCCAGGCGTGGCGTAAACTCCGTCTTATCGAGGAAAGCGGAAAGCCAACTGAGCGAGGGGTTCTTTTTTCCCTGTTCCAGGGAGGAGAAGGACTCGCCATCGCAGCGGCGCTCGAAGATATCCACTACCCCGTGGAAGAGATCGTTCTCCACCTCGCGAATCTCCGCGCCGGCCACCGCTTTGAACTCGATAGCGTTCCCGAAGCCGAGCGACTGATCGATTCTGTGGGCAGCGAACGACTTGCCGCTGCCTGTCGCCAGGCAAACGGCCCGGTCGATTTTGAGGGCTACCTCGAACTCGGCCTTCCTGTTCACTATGGTGAGGGAGCTGCCGAAGTCATTTCCCTGATGCTCGATGGAACGCTTCACAAGCTCAGCAGTCACGCTGCAAAACTTGAGTTCGGCTCGGGAGACGTCGAGCGTGCTTTCGTAGAATGGCTCAGCCTCCTCCGCCACATCCATCTCGCCCCTGATTTGGAGAACGCGCGATGGCACGAACTCAAGCAAGCCGCCGCAGTAGAGCTGAAACGCCGGGATCGATGCAGTCCGCTCGCCAACCTCCCTCAGCTTCCGACCACCGTTTTGCAGAAGGCACCGCAACACGGAATTCGTTATGGGATGGTGTGATGTCACGTCCCCATCTTCCCCTTGTCCCACTCCCCTTTCTGGCGTACCTCTAGAATCATGGCTGAAACTCTTTCTCTCAACTCTGCAGTTCTCGAAAAAACTCGTGAGCTTTGCACACTGATTCTCAAGTCGGGTGAATACACCGACAACGTCTCAAAAATCGAAACCTTCTTCGCCGACGAAGAGGCTCAGGCGCAATATCGCGAATTTGCCGGACTCGGAGAAGAGCTTCATCAGAAGCAGCACGAAGGAACGATCACTCCAGAAGATGTGGAGAAATACGAGGGTCTCCTCAAGGCGCTCAAAGAAAATCCCGTAACGGGCGGATTCATGACGGCTGAAGGCACCCTCAACGGCATTGTCCAGCAGGTTTCCAAGCACGTCGGAAAAGCTCTTGAGCTGGGACGCCTTCCCGAGCCGGAGGATCTTGAAGACAGCGGTTGCTGCAGCAGCGGCGGTTGCGGATGTGACTAATTTCTATTCACCTATGCGACACGCCCCAAAGGGGTAACATCAATCTAGCCCAGGGCATCGCCCTGGGTTTTTTGTGTACGAGCCGAATTAGACCGACAGCACTTCAGCAGTTGCCTTTTCCAGCGCTATGACTGCATCCGCAATCTGCTCATCGGTCGAACACAGGGGCGGCATTAAAGTCAGCGTGTCGCGCACGGGGCGCGTCAGCAGCCCGTGGTTTCGGGCAGCACGACAAATGCGGGCTCCCGTCTCGTTCTTCCAATCCAGCTCGCCACCTGTCTCAGCGTCGACCAGATCAATCCCAGCAACCAATCCGACCTGGCGAAAATCTCCAAAATGAGGCACGCGCTCGACGGTTTGCTCCAGATAGCGATGGAACGATTCGATCCTGCTGGGCAATGAAGAAATCACATCCTCTTCTTCAAAAATCTGAAGACTCCCCAAAGCCGCGGCGCAACCAAGTGGATTCGCGCAGTAGCTGTGGCCGTAGAAAAAAGTTTTAAGTTCCTCGTATCGACCGAGGAAGGCTTCAAAAACCCGCTCCGTCGTCAACGTTGCCGCGAGCGGCATGTAGCCGCCGGTGAGTCCTTTTGCGAGGCAGAGAAAGTCGGGAATCACCTCTTCGTTTTCGCAGGCGAACATGCGGCCGGTTCGACCAAAGCCGGTCATGACCTCGTCAAGGATCAGGAAGACGCCGTGTCGGTCGCACCACTCCCGGAGTTGTTTCAGCATTCCCTCCGGCCAGGTCTTCATC
>JAKMGR010000148.1 GCA_022424805.1 Verrucomicrobiales bacterium | reverse complement strand
TTTCGGGTAGAGGTCTTGGTATCACGGGAGGTACGCTCGACAAGTTGGAGTCGATTCCCGGCTTTCGAATCGATCTCGACGAGGAAACTTCTCTCCGGCAGTTGGAGGAAATCGGCGTCGTCATGATCGGTCAAACCGCTTCGATTTGCCCTGCCGACAAAAAACTGTATGCCTTGCGTGATGTCACCGCGACCGTCCCAAGCCGCCCTCTGATTGTCGCTTCGATCATGTCCAAAAAGCTGGCGGAGTCACTCGACTCGCTCGTGCTCGATGTGAAATTCGGCACTGGTGCATTCATGAAAACGAGAGAGGATGCCGAGGCTCTTGGTGAGGCGATGCGTGAAGTGGGGATAGCGATGGGGGTCGATACGAGTGTTTGCTACAACCCGATGAATGAGCCGCTGGGTCACGCTGTGGGCAATGCGCTGGAAGTCGCCGAGTCGCTCGAGATCCTGCGCGGCTGTGGGCCGTCTGACTTGCGGGAGATCACTCTCGATCTCGCACAGAAAGTGGCGACCGTTGATCGAGCTCAACTCGAAAACTGGCTCGACAACGGAAGTGCGCTGCAGAAGTTTGAGAATATGGTGACATGTCAGGGTGGCGACGCTGGATTGCTGAGAGATTTTTCCACGGTTCATCCCGCAGCCCTGATTCGTGAACTCGAAGTGCCGAATTCGGGAGTCATCGAGATGGTTGATGCAGACACTGTAGGGCGGGCCAGCCTCGCCTTGGGAGCTGGCCGTGGAAAAGCGGATGACGAGATCGACTTCTCCGTCGGCTTTGATCAGATTGCGAAGGTGGGAGATGAGGTCAAGACCGGGGATTGCGTTGCGAGGATTCATGCGAGTTCCGAAGCCGATGCCGATATTGCGGCGGAGACATTCTGGAAAGGATTTCGATGCGCCTGATTTTCCCCCTATTGTTGGCAGTAGCTCTCTGCGGCTGCGAAAGGCGGCCACCTGTTCAGGTTGTGATTGAGGAAGGCCCTTCCGTGGAGAACCTCGTTCAATCCATCCTCGATGGGGGAGGCATCTACAAAGACGTGCCTTTTGCTTCGCTCATTGAAACAACGACCGGAAATCAGGTGCTATCGGTTGATCCTAATGAGCCCGTCGATAAAGAAATCCTGACAGGACTTCACGCCGCGCTATCCAGCGTTCTCAAGAAGTTCAACCAGCCGGATTCGGCGACTCACCAGGAAAGTCGGATCAATGAAGTGAGTTCTCACTTTGAAGAAGCCCTTCTCAAGGAACTTGAGCGAGCACCGGAGTTCACCTGCGAGTATCCCCGGACCGCGTCTGGGAATCTGCAGCGTTCCGGGTATCCCGATCTGTTGATCCGCCACAAAGAGTCCGATCGTGTCATTTATCTCGATCCGAAGTTGGTTGCTGAGGGATCTTTGAATTCGAGCCTGCGCACCTTTTATTTCACTCCGCGAAAGGAGACAAACAAAGTCCTCCACGATGCTCACCATGTCCTGGTCGGAATCGAGCACGATGGCAACACCGGGAAGTGGAAGTTCCTGCGCTGGCATCTCGTCGATCTTGCCGACTTCAAGGTCACTTTGAAAGCCGAGTTTCAGGCGAGCAATCGGGACCTGTATGTGCCCAACCTGATTATCGGGGAAGGGGAGGTAGAGTAGGTGGAAGGCGCTTACCTTACGATCGGTTTCATTGAAAATAGGCCCTGGGTAGCTTTTAGCGCATCATCCGCGTTCATCGTCTTGTATTCATGTCCGGCACCCCAGGAGTCCGAGAAAACAATTTTATTTTCCTTCTCGTTGTATCCGATGATCATGCGCATGTGGCCGCCACTGGTTTGCTCCGAGAGAGGTGGCTCTTCTTGGAACTGGCCCAGTCCGAGTGACCAGAGCAGGGGAATGCCGGCGTCGATCGATTTGCGTACCATCTTGTGAAAGCCCTCGTTAGGGACGGAATCGCCGACATACTTGTTGTCTTCTAGTTCCACGAGCCCATTTCTGTGTCGAACGGCGAGGCATTCAAATCGGGTTTTGAAAAGATGGTCGATCTTGCCGAGTTGGGCGTTGGTTTCCAGTGAGCTGGTTCCCATCTCTGGATCAGAACCGGCAATTTGTGCAAGCTGATGCATGTCGCAGGGAATTCCATAGTATTCGAAAAGCCTCTGGGCCGATGCCACGACGCAGTAGCCTTTCGCTCCCTGGTCCACCATTGGAATATTGCTAACGTAAACGGCCCCATTCGGGCGACGTTTCACATTTTTCGTAAGGTCGGAAAGCTTCACGGTCGCTCCCGCCCGGGACTGTGTGGCGGCTTCGTAAGCACCCTGGGCATCCCGTCTTGCCAGTCTCATGCGAAGGAATTCGATATTCCCATCCTCTTTTGGATTGTGTTCGAGGACCGCTTTTCCGCGCGCGGAAATCCAGATGAATCCATCCGTAAGCATTCCCTGGGTTGGCTTGGCCTCGCGTCGTGTCGGGCGCGTGGCAAGCTGTTTGCCGATGTGGTTGCCCATCTTTCTGAAACGATTGTCGAAATCGGAGGAACTGATAGATCCTCCGTCGCCGCGATTGAAAATCGAGATCGTCACGCCGAGAAATTTTCCATCTTTGAAATCGACGATCGCTTCTTCGATCGGAACCTCGCCATTCAACAGGGACAGGTTCACCTTGAGATTGGCCATGTCCTTGTTCTTGAAGATGGCACGGGACTTGTCCTTCGTGAGCCATTCGAAATACGGGTTTCGATTCCAGTTCCCTTTTTCAAACATCTTTTCCAGATCCTCCGGCTTCAGCCCGTAGGCACCCGGAAGATTGATGAGAGGATCAAGATTTGTTTCGAGAGATTTGTTATCCTGCGCAGAAGCGTTTCCGAGCAGGAAAATCCCGAGCAAGCTGAGAGAAATTGTGCGAATGGCAGAGTTCATCGCGGCACTGTATCCAATTCCGCTAAATGTGTCTCGCAAAATCGCCGGGATGTGATTTTGCGTTTGTGTTTGGTCGGAAACTTTGAGACAAGAGAGCGATTAGAATACGAAAATACCAGATGAAAAAGCTCATCAATGATCCTCTCAACGTGGCCGACGAACTCGTCGAAGGCCTTGTCGACGCCTACAACGGCGAATGTAAACATGTCGGTACCCGTTCGATTGTGAAGACCGATATCCCCGACGGTAAAGTCGCCCTGCTCGTTGGTGGTGGCAGCGGTCACGAGCCGATCTATCATGGTCTCGTCGGTCGCAATCTCGCTGACGGCGCTGCTTGCGGAGACATTTTTGCGGCTCCTCCACCCAATATTGTATTCGAAGCAACCGAGGCAGTAGATAAGGGAAAGGGTGTTCTTTACCTCTACGGAAACTACGCCGGTGACGTCCTCAATTTTGATATCGGAGCCGAGCTTTCTGACGACGAAGATATCGAAGTTCGCACCGTGCTGATCTGGGACGACGTGTGTTCCGCTCTTCCGACGGAGAAAGAGAAGCGCCGCGGAATTGCCGGTCTTGTACCCATCGTGAAACTTGTCGGAGCGGCTTCGCAGACTGCGGAATCGCTTGAGGGCTTGGAGGCATTTGCCAAGAAAGCTGTCCTCCAAACTCGATCGGTTGGTGTATCCATGGAGCCAGGCGCGATTCCCGCGACAGGCAAGCCGACTTTTGAATTAGAAGGGGATAAGATTGGACTCGGCATGGGAATACACGGTGAACCGGGTGTTGCTGAAATTCCCATGTCCACCGCTGATGAACTTACGCCGCAGATGCTGGACCTCGTCTTCGAAGACTTCGAGAAAGATGATGAAGTCGAAGCGCTTAAGGAAGGCGACGATATTCTTCTTTTTGTGAACTCCCTTGGTGCGACGACCATGATGGAGCTGCTCATCGCCTTGCGAAAAGCGAAAGATGTTCTCAACTCGAAAGGTCTCAACATCTACGACATCATCATTGGACCATTGGTGACTTGTCAGGAGATGGCCGGGATTTCTTTCTCACTCACCCGTATGGACGACGAACTCAAGCAGGCTTGGGATATGCCCTGCCAGTCCGTTTGCTACAGCAAAATGGAAGGCCGCTACGGCGGCTGATCCGTGCTGAAAAAGACACGAATCAGGCGACTCAACAGGGTTGAATCAACGGCCAAACAGGGTTGAGTCACTGGTCTAACCCTGTTTACACTCTTCAATCCACCCTATTCATCATGGCTAAAGACACTCTTTCCATCGACGAAACCCGCGACATGATGGTTGCGGTCGCAAAGGCAATCATCGAAGCCGAGCCGATTCTCACAGATGCTGACCGCGCCCTCGGTGACGGTGACCACGGAGTGGGAATGGAGCGCGGAATGAACGCCGTTCTCGAAGCTATCGAAGGCGAAGAATTCCCCAACGTAGGAAAAGTTTTCATGTCCGTCGGCATGGCGATGATGTCTAGCATGGGCGGTGCATCCGGAGCCGTTTTTGGCACACTCTTCCGCGCAGGCGGAAAAGCGATCAAGGACTCCGGTACGCTTGGTGGGGCTGAGGCCGCTACCTTTTTCAAAGAAGGAACGGACAATGTTATGAGCCGAGGCGGAGCCAAGCCTGGAGACAAGACCATGGTCGACGCTCTCATGCCGGCAGCAGAACGCGGCGCTGAAGTCGCAGATCAGCCCGTTTCGGAAGCGCTCGCCGCGATTGCAGAAGCTGCTGCCGCCGGCCGCGATGCCAGCGAAGCAATGATCGCGACAATGGGACGCGCCAAGACTCTTGGCGAAAAGTCCATCGGTAAGCCCGACGCCGGCGCTGTAAGCGTGGCCATCATCGCTAAGACGATGGCTGACTTTGCTGCGGCCTAAGCCGAGACCAGCAGCGGAAGATCGAAATCTTCCGGGACGACAACCGAGAAATCGAACGTTCGCTCCACCACTGTTGGAACTTTACCAAGTTCCGCTACATGATTTGCACCCTGCTCGCTGCATGCCATAGTTCTCCATGTCTAAAGTGCGCGACGTTTACACATTCGACGACCTCAAAAATTGGTCTGGTGCAACGGGTGATCTGGATCGTCCAGCGCGACTTTCTGTGTTCGGGGATCCGGTGAAGCACTCGCGTTCGCCGCAGATGCACAATCCGGCGCTCGAAGCTGCGGGTATCAATTGCGAATATGTCAGGCTTCACATTCAACCGGATGAGCTTGCCGAGGCTCTCAATCTTCTGAAAGAAAACGATTTCATCGGGACCAATGTGACGATTCCCCACAAAGGCGGCGTCCATGATGCGGTCGATGAAATGACCGAGGTGGCCCGTCGTATTGGTGCGGTCAATACGGTCGCCGTCGATGGCGATCAACTGCTAGGGCACAATACCGATGCGCCTGGTTTGAAAAAAGCGATCCGCGAGGAATTCTCGATGGATTTGTCCGATTTGAGAATCATGATCGTCGGCGCAGGGGGCGGAGCGGGAAAAGCAGCCGCGGTCCAGTGTGCCATGGATCATTGCGAGCGTCTTGTGCTGGTGAATCGCACTGTCGAAAAAGCAGAAGCCCTCGCGGAAGAACTTCACGATCTCGTGACCGATCCCGATAAGCTGGAGGGTCCTGCAGACCGCCTTGTCGCGATTCCGTGGGAATCAGAAGCGATGGAGCGGGAGATGGAAAACGTGGATTTGATCATCAATGCCACCTCGGTGGGAATGAAGCGGACCGATCCGGAGGTCGTTCCCGCCAGTCTGATCGAGCCTCACCATCTCGTTTACGACATGGTCTACGCACCGGCGAGAACTCGGCTCATTGCCGACGCCGAAGAGGCCGGAGCCAAAGCGGCGAACGGTCTCAGCATGTTGTTGTGGCAGGGGGTCCTCGCGTTCGAATTCTGGTTCGATTCCGCTGCGCCAGCCGAGGCGATGCGGAAGGGGTTGTTGGAGAGTTTGGGGTAACGGCCTTACTCGTAATCATAATCATACTGTTACTCCAAGGCCGCACGTAGGGAATCGATGCTCCGCACGAGCGTGAGAAGAAGAGTAGGAGTAAGATTACGATTTTTTCAAATCCCACCTGCCTCGCCCCGCTCGACTGACCCGTGCCGATACTTGGAAGGCGTCTGACCGAACGCAGCGCGAAACTTTTTCGTGAAATGGCTCTGGTCGTAGAATCCGCAATCAAGCGCGATCGAATTGATGCTTTCGTCGGTTTCGAGAAGGGCGCGTTTTGCGGCGTGAAGCCGAACTCGGGTGAGGTATCCGGTCGGGCTGACCGAGAAGAGTTTGCGAAAGGTTCGCTCCAAGGTGCTGACGGAAACGCCTGCCAGCTCGGCAAGCTCGTCGACGGTGAGTTGCTCCGAATATCCACTCTGCACGCGCTCCAGCACGGGTGACAGTTTCCGATAGGGGCCTAACGCTGATCCGGCTTTCTCGAAATCGCGCATGACACCGGCGATTCCGATGACTTTACCTGATTCAGAAAAGAGGGGGCGTTTGCTCGAAAGATACCAATGCAGGGTTCCGTCCTCATGCGGCACCAGCCAGACCTGATTCACGAGGGGCTCGCCGGATTGCATGACGAGGCGGTCTTCATCACGGTATTTTCTCGCGAGATCTCCATCGAACAGATCAAAGTCGGTTTTTCCTAGAATCTCCGTTTCTTTCTCGATTCCCAATGCGGCAATGATCGCCTGATTGGCAAAAACGAACTCCCCATCCCGATTTTTTCCAAAAAAGTAGGTTTCTGGAAGATGGTCGAAAAGGTGAGCGATCTGCGCTCCATTCCCCATTTGATCGAGAAAATCCGTCTTGATGGTGGCAGAATTCATGAGGAATAGGATGGCGCGTCTGCGGGAAATGCCGAAAATATACCAGAAATTGCCTTGGGAATCCAAGACGGAATAGAAAAAGAGGAATAGACTGATCCATGATCAGGCGAAGTCTCTCCAGCCCCACTGCTGCGCTCATCGTGGGGGCAGTGGTGGCAATTTTCACCAGCGCGACGATTCAGGGCGAAGAACTGGTGGATTTCTCACGCGATATTCGACCGCTTCTCAGTGATCGCTGTTTTGCCTGTCATGGGTTTGATGATCAGACTCGCGAGGCTGATCTTGGCCTGCATACCCGGGAATTCGCCACGCAGGATCTGGGTGGATATCGGGCGATCGATTTGAAAAATCCGGCAGAAAGTGAACTGCTCGCCCGGATTATTTCGGCTGATCTGGATGAAGTCATGCCACCGCCATCGGCAAATAAGCCGAAGCTGACGCCCGAGGAGGCGGAGTTGTTTCGCCGCTGGATTGAACAGGGCGCGAACTACCAGCAGCATTGGTCTTTCGCCAAGCCAACGAAACCAGAGGTGCCGAAGGGTGATGCCGAGCATCCCATTGATCGATTCCTCGATCGTAAAATCGAATCGCGCAAGCTGGCGAAAACTGAGCAGGCGGCTCCGACGACTTTACTTCGCCGTCTTTCACTCGATCTACGCGGGGTCCCGCCGACGGAAGAGGAGTTGCAGCAGTTTTTGTCTGCGTGGGAAAACGATTCCGAAAAAGCGTGGGACCAATTTGTGGATCGTTTTCTCGATTCTCCTCTCTACGGAGAACGCTGGGCACGGGAATGGCTTGACCTGGCTCGCTATGCCGACACCAATGGTTACGAAAAGGATCGGCCTCGCTCGATCTGGCCGTATCGTGACTGGGTTGTTCGGGCGCTGAATGCTGACATGCCCTATGATCAATTCACGATTGAGCAATTGGCGGGGGATATGTTGCCAAACCCTACGACGGATCAGCTTGTCGCTACCGGGTTTCACCGCAACACGATGCTCAACGAAGAGGGGGGAATTGATCCGCTCGAGTTTCGTTATCATGCCATGGTCGATCGAGTTGCTACAACAGGATCAGTCTGGATGGGGCTGACGACCGGCTGCGCGCAATGTCACACGCACAAGTTCGACCCGATTACGCATACCGACTATTTCGCAATGATGGCATTGCTCAACAATGCGGATGAGTTGGAGATTTCTGTTCCGGCGGAAAGTTTGATCAAACAGCGAGAGGCGATCGATCAGCAAATTGTGGCTAAAGAAAAGGAGGCGCTGGGCAAAATCGATGCGGCGAAATACAAGAAGTGGCTCGCCGAGCAGCATCGGGAAATCGTGAACTGGATTCCCCTGGAAGCTCAAACGCTGAAATCAAATCTGCCCTTGTTACAAAAGCAGGACGATCTCTCTATTTACGCGAGCGGAGACTTTACGAAGCGCGATCTGTTTGAACTGGCGTTCGATTTTCCCGATACGGGAGGGAAGAAAATCACGGCCATTCGTCTCGAAGCGCTCCCCGATGAGCGACTTCCAGCCGGTGGTCCAGGGGCTGCTTACTATGAGGGCAGGAAAGGCGACTTTTTCCTCAGTGAAGTGACGGCGCGTGTTGGTGAAAAGCCGGTACGGTTTCGAGACGCTACTGTTAGCTTTGGCAAAATCTCAATTGGGTCCGGAAAAGCAGTGGGAATGAATATCCTGGATGGAGATGGGTCGACGGGCTGGTCTACTTCAAGTCAGGAAGGAAAGCGAAACGAGCTCGTCATGAATCTAGCAGAGCCCATTCCGAGTGAAGTTCGCGTTGAGGTGGACCTGCTCTTCGAAAGACATTTTGTTGCAGCGCTGGGGCGGTTTCGTATTTCGGTTACGACCGATAGCGGTGAGGCAATGGCGGACAATTCGGAGATACCTCACCCCAAGTTGGCGAGTGATGAGGAAATGAGGATTGCCTACCTGCGCAAGGGGCCGGATTTCAAAGCCTTGCAAAAAGAGATCGCCGGATTGGAAGCAAAGAAGCCGAAGTATCCGACGACGCTGGTTTTTCAGGAGCGGCCAAAGG
>JAKMGR010000084.1 GCA_022424805.1 Verrucomicrobiales bacterium | reverse complement strand
ACTACATGAGCGAAGAGGCGAAGGAAGGGAAAAATGCCTTCGTTGAAAAGCGGAAGCCGGACTTTTCGAAGTTTCCTCGGGTTCCATAGCAAATCTTGCTCGTGATCTTTTTCTTGCTCGTGATCCTATTACCGTGAGAGCTAGGCCACGAGTAAGAGCAAAATCAAGACACCCATGAAATCCTGGATTCTTGCCGCTCGTCCGAAAACTCTTCCGGCTGCGATTGTTCCAGTCTGGGTGGGGGCTGTTCCGGTGTTGTTCGACGGTAATCCAGATACGGGATCCTGGGTTCTGTTCCGATTCACTCTCTTCAGTTGCATCTGGATTCAGATTGCGACGAATCTCTTTAACGACGCGATCGACCACCGAAAGGGGGCCGACACAGAAAAACGTAAAGGGCCGACAAGGGTAACTGCCACAGGGCTACTTTCTCCGAAAGTCGTGATGGCTGGGGGCCTCGTCTGCTGCATTCTCGCCGCTTTGTTCGCGATACCACTTATTTTTGAACACGGTTTGATTGTCATTGTGATCGGAGTGGTTTCGCTTTTCCTCGCCTACGGCTACACCGGCGGTCCGTTCCCTCTCGCTTACCGTGGAATGGGAGAACTTTTCGTAATTCTCTTCTTCGGCCTAGTTGCCGTATTAGGATCGTATTTCATCCAAACTGGAGAAATTGGAGGGAAAGAAATCTGGACTCTCGCGTGGCAGTGTGGGCTCTATTCCAGTGCCCTGATCGCGATCAATAATCTCCGCGACGTCGATGAGGATCGCGAAACAGGGAAGAAAACTCTGGCGGTGCGCTTTGGCAAAACCTTCGCGCGAATTGAAATCGTTTTTTTCTGCCTTCTCCCCGCATTGCTCTGGCAGGTTCACCTGGCGACTCGGGATGGAAAGGACTTCGTGTATTTCGCGGTTCTGCTTTCCAGCTACGTGCTTGGAGGGATCATCTGCCGTGGCGTGTGTCGCAACTTACCGGGCCCCTTGATGAACGCTTTGCTCGGCTTGGCAGCATTGCAGTTGGTGGGCTTTGGAACGATGGTGGTGTGGCACTATTCGACTCGATAATCGAACCGATGAGCGATATCTACTACTGGGAGTATGCGTTGCAGCCGCGCGCGGCCTTGAATGCTAGCAGCGGGACAGAACCGAGGCGGGGGGCTTTGATCCGAATCGGGGAAGGGCACGGTTGCATTCACCCCTGGCCGGAGTTGGGGGATGATCCCCTAGATGTGCAATTGCAGTTGCTGACGGAAGGCGTTGAAACCCCGCTGATTGCCGGGGCGAGGGAATGTGCGGTCTACGACGGAGAGATGCGAAAGCGTGGTGTCGGGCTTCAGCAGCCCATTCCAGGAAGTCATTGGCTGGTGCGGCCTGGGGATGATCCTGGTTTCGCGAGGGACGAAGGGTTTCGGATCGCAAAAATTAAAGGGACGCAGGATTCGGCGACAACCCGTTCAGAGATGCGACGTTGGATCGAGGCCGGGTTTGCCGTTCGTCTGGATTATAACGAGTGCCTTGAGCCAGGTGGGTTTCTCGAATTCTGGAGGGAGCTTTCTGATGAAGAAATTGAGGCAATAGACTTTGTAGAAGACCCCGAAGAATATTCGGAAGGTGGGTGGTCTCAGCTTCGCGCGGCAGGTATCGAAATCGGCGTAGACAGAGATGGCGGATCGCGATGGCAGCCTGGGGATGTAATTGTGGTAAAGCCAGCAAGACCGGACAGCGACCTATCCGGGGAATCCCGATTTCTCATGACTTCCTACATGGACCATGCGATTGGGCAGATGTGGGCTGCGCACAAAGCCGCTACGATTTATGAAGGTGAGCTGAGTTTTCAGAAACTCGCCTGCGGTCTTCTCACTCACCGCTGCTACGAGGATGATGAGTTTTTCGAGCGCCTTTGCACCGATGGCCCTCGCCTCCTCCCTGTGAAAGGCACGGGACTTGGATTTGATGACTTATTAGAAAAATTACCGTGGAAACGACTCGCCTGACATCTGCCGAATATTGGGAATCTGAAGCCATCGATCTGCGCCTGAATCCGCGCCGGGAGATTGATGCTGAGGGACTGGTTCCATTTCTGCGGGGCGACGTGGGAATCCAAAATTCAGTCGTGCTGGCTACTTCGGGATCCTCCGGCGGTTTCAAGTTTGTAGTTCTCTCCAAGTCCGCTCTTCTCAACTCGGCTCGTGCCGTTGTCGTACACTCGGATCTTGGTCGGGATGATGTGAGCCTGGCTGGCTTGTCAGGCTTTCATGTCGGGGGGCTGGGAATTTACGCCCGTGCCTTCCTGAGCGGTTCCCAAATCGTGGAAATGGACTCCGCAGGGTGGAAGCGGGATGGCTCTGATCTGATTCGAGTGTTGGAGATGAAATCAGTCACGCTGACTTCGATGACTCCGACGCATCTTCATGATCTGGTTTTACATAAAGTGCAATGCCCGGAAGCTTTGCAGCTCGTTTTCCTCGGTGGTGGCCGGATGGATGCCGCCCTGATTGAGAAGGCACGGGAGCTGGGCTGGCCGGTTCGCGTCAGTTACGGGATGACTGAGGCTGGATCGCAGATTGCGACAGCCCAGGATGATTCTGTTGATCTGCTGCCAGTGCTTTCTCATTGGGAAACAAAAGTCGACACCGCTGGGCGTCTCGCGATTCGCGGGGAGGCTCTGTTTTCCGGTTATGCGATTCGGGAAGGGGCGCAGTGGAAATTTGAAGATCCGAGAGACGACGGGGGTTGGTTCGTGACGGGAGACCACTGTGAACTGCAGGATGGAATGCTCCGATTTTCTGGAAGGGCGGATGACTTGGTGAAGATCTCGGGTGAGTTGGTTTCCCTTTCGGAAGTCAATCGACTGGCCGAATCTGTAGCTCGTGGGATGCGATCTGACGCGACTGCCATTGCTCTGCCGGATGATCGCCGTGAAAACGAATTGGTTGTCGTGATGGAAGCCTGTGAGCGGGATGCTTCGGATCTTTTATGTGACCTCAATTCTCAGCTCGATGGAATTGAGGCTATCCGGCGAGTGGTATTCGTCGACCAACTACCGAGGACGGAGATTGGAAAGCTCGACCGCGTCCGACTAGAACAAATGGCTACCGAAGGGTAGATAACTATTTTTTCCACCCAACCGGCTGCACCCAAGCCTGCTCTTTCTGACCTTGATAGGATGGGTTGGGGTGTTTGCGCGAAGAGTTGATAGTCGCCCTCAAGTAGAGTGCATCGTCTGGGATTTTGAAGGCAGCATTATTGCCTTCCACGCTGGCAAAAACCTCACCGATACCTGTGTTTTCGGCAGATGCATCGTAGCCCTTTCTCGTTCCGATAAACTCAGTGGAGTAGGTGACTCCCTCGACGGGTTTCATTTTTACGAACAGCTTTCCGTTGTTGTCGTCAAAATGAATTGATTCAATCTCCACCCCGCTGCTGGCGTAGAATTTCCCGGCCTTCATCGCATTGATGAGCGCATCGCCACCCAGTTCGTCGGCTCCGACAACAATCCATCCACGACCGGGCGAAACATCACCACCGTGATAGGTGTGCGAGTCATCCGTCGCGACCCCGTAGAGGGGGGATGTCTTCATTTCGGCGATGCGTATGGTGTTGGCGATATCCCAGATTTTGACATCTCCTGGACGCGTCGCGTCGCCGAGATGATTGATCCCGGGATGCCCATTGTAGATCTCCATGTAGCCACCGAGAGCCACCTTGGCGAGATCGTCCGCGGTGACCGCCCACTGGAAATTGGGGTGATTAAGGTGGGCGAGGATAGGCTTGCCGGACTTCTTGCCGTGGTCTTCGATCGCTTGAAAGCTTTGTTGCATGACATCAGCCACCGTCGCTTCGTCGTCTTTTACCGCAGGGACGACGCCTGAGATGTTCAGCGCATTGATATGAACGGGCTTCTTGCTGGCACTGTTGGAGACTTCCTCGGCAGGGAGGAGATAGAATTTCCCAAGTTCTTCAAACTCAGCTCGGCATTGCCCGAGCGTCTTCATGACGATTCCTTTTTTTTCTTTGCGAGTCTCCCACTGAATCCAGTCTTCCCCGAAGCGGGCCACGCACTTGGACACCGCGTCGCGTCCGAGTGCTCGCTGGCGTTTTTTGATTGCCTCAAGGTCCATCCACTTGTCGCCTTCCTGTAGGATGTTGTGATCCGTCAGCGCGAGAAAGTCATAGCCGCGGCTCTTGTACCAATCGATGATCATCTCGGGGAAGTCATTCCCGTCACTCCAGAGCGAGTGAGTGTGGGTGTTGCCTTTGAACCAAGTGGTCGTGTCATAGTCAAAAGCTTGTGACTGCGTCAGTGAAATGAACAGGGTAAGAAAAATGGCGCGTTTCATAGTAGGAAAAAAGAGGCAGACGTCTTGGATGCTTTTGCAGATTAACCGGCGAGACGCTGATCTAAAACATTTTTTACTCTGGATTTTCTTTCTCAAAATCACCGGGATTCACCCAGCCAGCGCGAGTCGGCTCGCCATTGGTGAAGCGTTTGTGAAAATCTTTCGAGTCAGTCGAAATGGTGTAGTTGTCGAACACAGAGCCTTTTCCCTCCATACGAGGATCTTCCTGTTGGCGGAGTTTTTCCTCCATGCGTTCGCGAAGCTGCTGCTTCGTCTTCTGCATCGCTTCGCTTTCGGCGAGGTTGTTTACGCAATCGATGTCATCCTTCAATTCATACAATTCCTCGGGCGGGAGCTTGCCGAAATTAAGGTTCCAGTAGTGGGTGTTTTCGCCGTTGCGGTGAGCCTCGAGAATCCATGTCTTCGTCGGGCTGCCGTCCGTGTTGAGGTATCCGGTAATGGGGTCTCCCGCGGGCCAGCGTTCCGGCTCGTAGTTGTGGAGGTAAAGGTGCTCTGCAGTGACGATGCCGCGGATCGGATATCCCCAGTCGTTGGGGCGCCCGGCATCGTGACGCTCTTTTCCAATGAGAACGTGGTCGCGCTCGGAAATGACGCGGCCCGCTTTTTCGGATTGGAAAATCGGGACAAGGCTTGCTCCTGTCAGGGCAGCCATGGTCGAATTTTCGGGCGCGAGCTCAGCTACTTCGAGAAAGGTGGGAGCGAAGTCGATGAAGCTCACAAAATCATCGATTTCGCGGCCTGGTTTCTGGATACCGTCCTTCCACATGATCGCAAGAGGAAGGTGATTCGAGTGAATGTATTCATTTCCTTTCACCCGCGGGAAAGGCATCCCGTTGTCGGAAGTGACAACGATCAGCGTGTTGTCGAGCTGCTCTTTTTCCTCCAGATGCTCAATGATGCGGAGCAGGTGTATGTCAAAATGTTCAATCTCAAACGCGTAGTCGAGCATGTCAGTTCGGACGATCTCGTTATCAGGCCAGTATTTGGGAACGCGGTCGACGTCGTCCAGAGACTTGCCGCCTCTTTCAATGCCGGCTCGGTATTCGTAGGCACGATGCGGTTCCGTTGAGCCATACCAGAATGCCCAGGGCTTTTCGCTGGCTGTGGCGTCTGTCAGGAAATCTTCGAAATTGCGGGCGTAGTCGTTGCTCGAGATTTTCGCTGCCGGCGGCTTGGCCTTGTGCTTGAAATAGGGCTTTCCAGCGAGAAAGCGCTTGTTTCCCTGCGCGTCCTCCGCGACTCCCGGTGCCCAGGTCTTTCCGGTGCTGCCGACGAAGTATCCGGCTTTCCGCTCTAGGGTCTCCGCGTAGCTGATGAATTTCGCTGGAAAGTAGGGCATGTGGTTTGCGGCCGCCTCCAATTGCCAGGTATTGCGTCCCGTCAAGATGCATGCAC
>JAKMGR010000080.1 GCA_022424805.1 Verrucomicrobiales bacterium | reverse complement strand
AAATTAACGGGTTTGTCGCGTTTGATGTCGGCGACCGGTAGCTGTGCCTGGGTGAGAAACGGCAGGGATAGCGTGAAGAAAAGCGAAAGGCGTTTCATGAGATCGTTGAAAAAGAAGAACGCGGATGTTTCTCCGCAGTTGGGATCATTTCTTCTCGGGTGCTGGGTTTACTTCGACTGTGATGGGGAGTGACCAGGTTGCGAATTTCGTGTCTTTTGCCGCTGCTGCAGTGGTTGCGGCTTTGGCTCTGGCGATGGCGGCAGCCTTCTCTTTTTCGCCCTGTGCTCGTTTCGCTTCTGCTTCGGTGGACTTTTGCTGCGCTTGATCAAAGGCAGCTTTCGCTGTTGTCGCAGCTTGTTCCAATTGTGATTTTGCGGCAGCAGATGCGGCGGTGAGATTTTTCTGCGCAAGTTCGTGAGTTTTCTTTTTCGCTTCTACATCTGCTTTGGCGGCTGTCGCAGCTTCCGTGTATTTTTTGGCGAGGTTTTCGATGTGCTTTTGTTCCTCGGTTGCTCTTGCTGCCGCTTCCGGATTGCGCTGGTATGTGACAACGCCCGTTCCTTTGAGCACAAAAGTCCACGTTCCCGGTTCAGGATTAAAGACATTGTTCTGCTTCACGAAGTTGAGGGTCATTTTCCCTTCCTTCGCTTTCTCCGCGATGTTTATGGAAGGCGCACGAGTGAGACCCCGTAGTCCAACGGCAGTTACGGCGAGATTCCCTTTCCTTTGGTGGTCTGTAAGGACTTGAATCGGGATCTCGAGCTTTTCTCCCATTGTCACCGAGAACTCCCGGTCGTTGCCAGCCTCGATGCGAACAGCTGGCTTGGTTTTGCGTTCCGTGTTTACGAGCTTGGTATCAAGTTCGAGACGAGAGCGAAGGCGGGCGATGTTGTAATCGGTAACTCCCATGTGGAGAGTGCCGCTGCGAATAGTTTTCTTACTCGGATTCCCTTCGATATTGCCGCTGGCTTCCAGGGAAATCTGCCCTGCCCAAGGGGCGGCGTCTTCGTTCGCTGCGAAGACGATTCGGGTGGAAGACTCCTTTGCACGAAGCGTGACGGGAGGTGCGATGATTCCCGCAGGGAGTCCTTTTGCGGTCACGGTGATTGGGTCATCAAACCCATCGATTCGTTTTGTGAGAATGCGGATTGGGAAGGTGCTGCCCTGAGTCAGATAGGGTGTGGCAGGGTATGCCTGACGTGCATCGAGGTAAGGGCGTTCCATGACGGCGATGACTTCAAAGTCGGGCTGCGCTTCGCGGATTGCGAGACGGTAGGTTTTGTCGGGGCCACCTTTGGCAAAATGATTCACTACCGTGATGCGATACTCACCATCCTGATCGGAGGCAAAGCTGAGTGAGGTGTCGCGAGTTCCATCGCGAAAGGTGGCTCCACCAATGCCGTTATTGTCGTCGCTTTCCCGGACTGTTGCGAATGTCTCAGTGCCGCCTTCCACTTTCGTGACTTTCTCGACGACGAGATATGGATCGATTTTCCCGGCGATCCGATCGGCTACCACTTCGACCCAGTAGGTGGTTCCTTTTTTGGTGAGAATGCGAAACGCGTCGGAGTCACCGTCCTTTTCAAAAGTGGCAGCAATTTCTAGTGGCGGCGTGATGGGGGAAAGGTTGGCGTCGTTACGGACAGGGGTGACCGGATTGTTTGAAATGCCGATTTTCACCTCAATTGATCCGGCGTGTTGAAACGGAAAGCCGGCCAGGGAAGCGCGCCCCGGTTCGTCCCATTCGAATACGGGAGCGGATTGCTTTTCCGGGACGGGGACTTTTACGGCCAGCGTCTCAAGCAGTTTGCCGCCGATTGCGAGTCCTTCCCCGGCACTTCCACCAGGCAGATTTCGGCCTATCAAAGTAGCCTCCATGACTGCACCCTTTTGGGCGGCGGGAGGAAAAACGGCGTCGATCCATGGTTTAGTAGTGACTTGCAGAAGGTAAGGGCAAAGATTGCTTCCGTTGTAGAGGGCGTCGTGGACGCCCACCCAGTAATTTCCGTCAGCTGGCGCGGTGAAATCGAGCATGGGATCGCGCCCGACAAAGTCGCGATTGGTTTCAAGCTCGTAGCCACGTCCATCGACGAGCTTGAGGCTGGCGTCGGCGACAGAATCGATTCTCTCTGCGTGGCAGTGGACGAGGAGACGTTCGCCTTTCTTCACCGAAATTTTCCACCAGTCGGTTTGGTTGGGGTCGCAGAGTCCATGAGCAATCGCCTCGCGCGGAAGTTCGGGGGCGGTTTCCAGTTTGTGATGGGCTGCTTTCGCGCTGTCGGAGAGAATGTTGGAATCGCTCGCGGCAATGACGAGCGGTCGTGTATTGGAGAATCCAAAATATCCCAGCGCACGAACTTCGACCGGGGCCGCCGGGACGTCGGCGGGAACGGTCACCTCGAACTTGTTTCCGTCGGGAACGGGGCGGAGTCGGAATTCGTTCTTCGGAAGAAAGATGCGCTTTGCCGTGATCTTCGGGTTGGAAAAGTGAAGCTCGGAAAGTTCGTCAGTATTCGCTCCGGAAACCGAAACGACGGCGGTGGTTCCCGCTTTGACGATGGGCGGATCGACAGAGCGGAGTTCGACGGTCGGGAGTTGGGCGAATGTCAGGGTAGGGAGGAAAAAGAAACCGCTGATGGTTGCGAATAGTCCCTTATGCGATCTAAGCGGAATTTGGAAAAATTCTTGCAGTGCGTTGGTGCGGCGGTCGAAAATTTCCCCAATTCCGCTACTTGGTTTCATACGAATCATCGCGTCCCGGATCAGTGGTTGAAGAGAAACTCCTTCGTATTGACGATGGCCCAGAGAATGTCTTCGAAAGCTTCCTGCTCAGCTTTTTCCGGAGTAGCTTCGTCGTCTTCTTTTTCTTTGGCCCGACCACGCTTGCGCTCGAGATGGGCGGTCGCAGTTTGCACTTCCTTCTCTGAAGGCTTTCGGGAGAGAGCGTAGAGGTAGAGCTCCGTCAGCCTATCCTTGTCTGGTCGGTCGGTGGCTTTTGCCAATTTCGCGGCACGGCCTTCTCCATGACTGAGTTTGTTCTGAATCGTGTCGGAATTGATGAGGTGAAGGCTTTGGGCAAGGTTCGCATCGGCGACGCGCTCACATTCGCAGGCACTATCCATCTCGGGACGTCCGAAGACCGTGAGAAAGAAAGAGTCGTTGTTGAATTTATCATCCGGCAGCCACGTGGCACGAATTCCGTCAGGCTGATTTCTGAAGGTGTCCTTCGAGTTGGAAACGAGGTTGATCGCATCGAGGAGAACTTCGGCTTGCAGCCGCTTCGGGTAGTAGCGGGAAAAGTTCTGGGTGTCCTTTACGTTATGCGCATTCGGCTCGGCACTGCGCTGGTAGGTTTCACTGTTGCAGATCGTGCGGATCAGCTCTTTGAGGTCGAATCCGCTCGCTGCAAAATGTCCGGCAAGAGCATCGAGCAGGGCCGGGTGGGTGGCCGGGTTGGTCACTCGCATGTCGTCCTCCGGTTCGACGAGCCCGATGCTGAAAAAGTGCTTCCAGTAGCGGTTTACGAGCATGCGTGCGAAGAAAGGGTTCTCCGGCGAAGTAAGCCAGTCGGCCATCTCGTGGCGAGGATCCTCATGTACGGCAATATTAAGTGGTTCTTCGCCGAGCGCGGTTGGTTTGAGGTTGGTCTTTGTGTTGGGGTTCTGCATCTGGGCAGTGCCGCGCTTGTGGTAGATGATTTCTTCATCGGGCTGTTCGCCTTTCTTTCTCCCAACCTGGGTCAGGAAAGCTGCGAAGCCATAGTAGTCATCCTGTGACCACTTCTCGTATGGGTGGTGGTGGCATTGGGCGCATTGCATGCGAATGCCGAGAAAGACCTGGGCGATGTCCTGCATCTGTTCCTTTTGATCTTTGACGGAGCGATACCAGGCTACAGCTGGATTTCGACCGATTTCGCCCGAAGCGGTGATGACCTCAGCTACGAGCTGATCGTAAGGCTTGTTTTTAGCGAGGCTCTGGCGAAGCCAATCATGAAAGGCATAAGTGCCGCGCTGATAGGTATCTTTGGTTCGCTTGTTGCGGAGAATGCCGGCCCATTTTTGCCCAAAATAGGCAGCGTAGTCAGGCGACTCGAGCAGTTCATTGATCTTCCTGGCGCGTTTGTCAGGGCTCATGTCAGCGAGGAAGGATTCGGCTTCGGTTGCGGTGGGGAGTCGTCCCGCAATGTCGACACTGACGCGGCGAAGGAAGGCGGTATCATCCACCCCCTTGGAAGGGGGAAGCCCCAGCAGGCTGAGCTTGGTGAAGATTTTCTCGTCGATAAAATTTTTCTGCTGGGGAAGATTCTTGATTTCTGCACCAAGCGGGATGGTTGCGCGAAAGACGGCGACGTGTTCCTGAAAACGAATCATCACGGAGGTAGATCCAGTTTTCTTCCCGAGAATGACGTGGCCGTTTTCGTCGACTTCAGCCATATCCTCCTGATTGGCTTCGTAGATTGCGGTGCGGGTAATGTCCCGAGTGCTCCCGTCTGTGAAGTAGGCGGTGACTGCGAGTTGCTGTTCCGCTTCTGGAGTGGCGACTCGATCCGTCGGGAAAACGGCGATGCGCTCGACGGTGGGGGCGTCGTCTGCTGCGTAGGGAAGCCCCTGCTTGATCCAGCGAACGATGGTGTTGTAATCGGTTGAATCACGCTCGAGACGGATGCCTCCCTCGTGCGGAATCTCGCCGGTCGCTTTCAGCAAGAGAAGGCTGTTCTCCGGCGCTGCGGGAGAGATGCGTCGCCCGCGGGATTCGCGAACGAGCCATTCGTGGTCGTTCCACGGTTCATAGCCGAGAAGAGAAAGACGGAAGTTGTTCTGGCCGCCGGACTTGCCGTGGCAGCCCCCGCCGTTGCATCCGTATTTGGTGAAAACGGGAACGACTTCGTGGGAAAAATTCAGAGTCGATTCGGTTTCGAAGTTTTTCACGGTGACTTGCATCGTCGCAGGCGCTCCCGTGTGATTGGGGAGGGTTGCGCGAACAGTTGCTGTTCCGTCGGCGAGGGGAGTGACGTAGCCGTGGGAATCAATAGCGATGATATTTGCAGGGTCGGCTGTGAATTTGGCTTTCGCCGTGACGTCAGCGTGACGGGCACTAGCTTCGTTGGTAGCGACAAGTTGCTGGCCGGAATGTGGTCCCGTTAGGGCGGAAGCAGGTATTTGGAAAGAGAGCTTGGCCTCGGGCAGTTTGGGCTTTTCTGCCGGTGCAGAGGGAACTGCGTCCTGTGCTGTGATTAAGTTTGCCAGAAAGGTCGCAGCTACCAGAAAAGCCGGTAGTGCGTAGATTGCCCCACGTTGGGGCCTCTTGAGAGCGAGCGGGGTATTTTTCATCCTACCAATTCTTTCATCGGAGAGTGTTCAGGATCGACGAGATACATCGGGCGGCCGGTGAGGTCCTCGACGGTGGTGTTTTGCGCATCGATACCCATCTTGTGATACAGAGTTGAAAAGACTTCCTGGAATTCGACAGGTCGCTCGCTGGCTTCTCCACCAAGTCGATCTGTCGCACCGATGAATTGCCCGTGGTTCATTCCGCCGCAGGCGAGAACAGCGGAGCTGACGCGCGGCCAGTGGTCGCGTCCGCCCTTTTCGTTGATCTTTGGGGTTCTTCCGAATTCTCCCCAGACGACGACGCTGACATCTTTGTCGAGCCCCCGGTCGTGCAGGTCCTGAACGAGGGCACTGAGTCCCTGGTCGAGAAGTGGGAAATCTTGTCGGCCTCGCCCGAAGTTATCGCTGTGCCAGTCCCAGCGGGAAAACCCCACGGTGACGCAGCGCGCTCCAGCCTCGACAAGACGGCGTGCCATCAGAAATTGGTCAAGGCGCTTCCAACAGCCATCAGCTTGAAGCGTCTCCGTACCTTTGCCGTATCGATCAACGAGCTTGGGGTCTTCTTTAGACAGATCGAGAGCGTCGGCGAGAGCGCTCGAAGTAAGCACGCCAAAGGCCTGCTCGTTAAACGTATCGAGACCTTCCATCATGCCCGACTGATCGACTTCACGACGGAACTGATCAAAGCTTGAGAGAAGAGCGCGTCGGTCACGAAGGCGCTCGATGCTGACTCCGTCGAGAACGATATCTTCCTTCCCTCCTCCACGAAAAGGAGTGAATGCCGAATGTGCTGGTCCGAGGAAACCTGACTGACCGGGATCACCCCATTCGTCGTGGCGACATTTGGGAGAGAGTCCGACAAAGGGAGGGCAATCACTGCTGGCTTGACCCTTGAGCTTGGAAAGGGCAGAGCCGATGCTGGGCCATCCCCCGGGAGGGACATTCTTTCTTCCCGGTCGGCCGGTCAGGCACATCATGAGATCGTGGGGGCCTTCACATCCGACCATGGATCGAACGAACGAAAATTTGTCGGCCATCTTTGCGATGCGCGGAAATTCTTCGCAGATCTCGACGCCGGGCACGTTTGTTTTGATGGGACGGAATTCACCTCGGTATTCGCTCGGAGCGTCCATTTTAAGGTCCCACATATCTTGGTGCGGAGGGCCGCCCGGGAGCATGACCATGATGACCGCTTTGTGGTTGATACCGCGGGATGGCTTTCCGAGAGAGGATTCGGCCTGAAGCAATTGGGGGAGACTGGCGCCGCCGAGGGCGAGCCCTCCGATCTGAAGGAAGTCTCTGCGGGAGTGGCCGTCACAAAAGCTGCCTGAATTTTCGCCTAGGATGGTGAGCATGGCATGGTGTGGTAATGGATTTAGAGCACTACAGAATACTACGGATTTTCCTGACTTCTCTCCAGCCTTCGGCAATACGTGTTTACGGGGCGCCGGGGCCGTGAACACGTGACAACTAGGGCTTTACGAAACTTCCCGATTCGTGGGATAACGAAGATTCCACGAGGAACCCGAACCATCGGAACTGGCAACACCTTTCCGGACGCTAACCATGTCGCTCGACTTTCGCACTCCGTTCTGCCCTTCCTCCGCCGCGAAGTCGACGCGACGGGCGGCGGTAAAAGCTGGTGCCTTGGGATTGCTCGGCGGTTTGGGAATGGATCAGCTGACAGCGCTGGAGCAAAAGGGCGGAGGAAAAAAGAAGAAGTCGGTTATTTACATTTTTCTCTCAGGCGGACTCGCCCAACACGAGAGCTTCGACATGAAGCCCGATGCGCCAGCCGACATTCGGGGAGAATTTCGACCCATCCCGACAAAGACGCCGGGCCTGCGTATTTGCGAGCATCTGCCGGAACTGGCAAAGCGCAGCGAAGACTGGGCCCTCTGTCGGTCATTGTCTCATGGTTCGAACGAGCACTCTGACGGGCATCTCATCATGATGACCGGACGGACCGATCTTCCCCCGGGCTTTGACCCGACCAAGCCCAAGGAAACGGATTGGCCGTCGATTGCTGCGCTCGCCGGGCAGATGTTGCCGCAGAAAGGGGCACTTCCTCCGGCACTGGTTTTGCCTGAAAAAATGGTTCACCGGACGGGGCGCGTCATTCCTGGTCAGTTTGGCGGTTTGCTGGGAAGGCAGCATGATCCTTTTTTCCTGGAGGCCTCGAAGTACAATCCGAGAGGCTACGGGGCCTATCCGACCCATGATTTTCACCATGCGAATGGAGCCGAGGGTCGTGATGATCTGCAATTTCGCACGGTGAGCCTCGACCTGCCGGACACCGTCGATTTTGCGCGGTTTCAGGATCGGTTGGGACTGCAACGCCTGCTCGATGGACAGCGAAAGCATCTCGAAGAAGCTGCGGGAGGAATGGATCGCTATCGGGAGATGGCGGTCGGACTGCTTTCTGATCCGAAAGTCCAGGCTGCTTTTGATGTGCACGGAGTCGACGAAAAAACGCAAGCACGTTACGGGAAAAATGCCTTCGGCTGGTCACTTCTAATGGCGCGGCAACTGGTTGAGTCGGGCGTGAGGCTTGTGCAGGTTAATCTTGGCAACAACGAAACCTGGGATACCCACCAGGCCGCGTTTCCCAATCTGCGTGATTTTCTTTTTCCTCCCACCGATCGGGCTGTTTCTGCTTTGCTCGATGATTTGCGGGAGAGTGGAATGCTGGATGATACGCTGGTGGTCGTTGCGAGTGATTTTGGCCGAACACCCAAGATCTCGACTCTCGCGAGTGCGACTCTTCCCGGGCGTGACCATTGGGGTGCCGTGCAGAGTGTGCTTCTCGCAGGCGGCGGGATTCGTGGCGGTGCAGTTTTGGGAGAAACCGACAAACTCGGCGGTCATCCCGTCACGGACGGGAGACGTGTCGAAGATCTTGCTGCAACGATTTTCGATGTGCTAGGCTTTCCGCGTGACGCTCATTGGACAGACACGACAGGAAGACCGATGCCGCTTTATCACGGCGAGCCGCTGGAGTTGTTTGGGTAGGGCATTATCGCTGGCTATTTTAGCTGTGGCGTCTTGGGCTGGGGCTCACTCGGATCGCTCTGGCGATGTCCATCCGGCAGTGGTTGTCGAGAATGGGAAATTCGAGGTCTATTTTTCGAATCATCTGGTTCCGATGAGGGAGGAGCATCCGTCGTTCCGCATGATCTTTGATCCAGCTGGAACGGTTCTGGTGCCACGGCATTCTGTGGAGAAAAAAGTTCTCCGTGTCTGGCCAGCCTGGTATGGAAAGACAGAGAAGGAGGATCGGAGAGGGCGCTATCGGGTCGATGCAGAGGCTCTGCATCTGGAAATCACGTCTAAAGAGGACAGGAAAACAATGATCCCATCGCCTTGGAAAAACGATGCTTCAGCGATTGCCACATTTCAGGACTTTGAGCTGGCGGATCGGCTGTGGATCGGCTGTATCTGCTGGGGGCGCTCGGGGAGAAGTTATATCCGTTGCATCCTCCATTCGATGTTGTCGCCTTTTGTTCTGGTGACGTATAGTTAGCCGTGCCCAGTGAAGCAAAACCTGACCTGCAGAAAAAGCTGCGTGATGTTCCCCACAAGCCGGGCGTCTACCTTCATAAGGATCGCTTCGGCTCGGTGATCTATGTGGGAAAGGCGCGCGATTTGCGTAAGCGTCTCGCTTCGTACTTTACTCCCTCCCGTCAGCGAATGGCAGAGCACAAGACGCGCGCCCTGATCGAAAGCATCTGGGATTTCGACATTCACGAAGTTCGGAACGAGCCCGAGGCGCTGTTGCTCGAAGGTAAATTGATCAAGGAATACCGACCGAAATATAACGTCGCATTCCGCGATGATAAACGCTTCCTGCTCGTGAAGGTCCATCCCGAGGAGCCGTGGCCGCGCTTTCAGCTGACCCGTTTGAAGAAAGAGGACGGCGCGCGTTATTTTGGTCCCTTTGCCCACTCGGGGGCGCTTCGCCGCACGATAGCGTGGATGAATCGCGAATTTGGCCTTCGCAGTTGTCGCCCGATGCGCCCGGGCGAAAAAGATTACCAGCACTGTCACGACGATGTGATCAAAAATTGCTCGGCTCCCTGCATCGGGCGCATTGATCGAGATGATTACATGGTCAAAGTTGATCATGCCTGCCGCTTTCTCGATGGGCATTCGAAAGATCTCGTTGGCTCAATCGAGGAAGAGATGGAAAAGGCAGCTGCCGATCTCGATTTCGAGCGAGCTGCCGAACTCCGTGACATGGTCGACAACTTGAAAAAGAC
>JAKMGR010000062.1 GCA_022424805.1 Verrucomicrobiales bacterium | reverse complement strand
GGCGAGATCTTCGTGGTTTCTGTCAAATCCTTACGAAGCCTCTCCTCCGTGTAAATTTGATGTGTCGCATCAATTGTGGATGTAACGCCCCCAGGTAACATTTCTTTCTCGACCGTCAGGGATTTATCCGGCGACATTCGAATTTCCAACCTCTCAGACGTGGCCCCTACGAATTCGAAAGACCGAAGAGGTCCTTCTTTGGACAGGGAAATTGATTCGAGAATTGTAGTCTGGCCAACTGTATATTCCAAAACCGGCCCATCCTCGGTCAAATGTATTCCTCGATACCGCGCCCACTCTCGCGGAATCGGCCCGAACTTTCTGCCATCCTTCCCCACGACTCGCGGCGCATCCCATTCACCCGTTTCTGGATTTGCCCAACCCGCCTCATCAGGATTCACGAGAACCCGCTCACCGATTATGCTGGTGTGGGTTCCATGCGATCCATCGAAGTCAATGCCTTTCCAGTCGACAAATTCATCGCCGGTATAAAACGCCGCGAGACGCATAGTGTCGTGATCGTAGATCGCCCAGACTTTGCCTCTCGAGACGCCGCCCGGTCCAGGGTCGAGACGGATTGCGATTCCCTTTTGCGCGATGTTGACGTTTTCATCAATCGGACCTGGCTCGATCTGGTAAGTGCCGAACAAGACGTTGCCGAAATCCATCAGTTCATACTGGGGCGGGCGCTTGGCGGCTTTCGATTCCTCGACCAGGGTCATCCCGCGTGGCAGTGACGCCAGGTAGGAGTTGTTAATTTTTGTGTGTTCGGCAGGGTTGTGTTTCGCGAGAAATTCCTCCCGGATGTAGTGGATTACATCGTATTTCTGCCGCGTTGAGTATTGCGGCATCGGCGTCATCAGGCCGTAGCCTTTTGTCAGGGTTTGCCAGATGCGGAACGGATCGCCGCCGTTTTTGAATTTCGCCGTCGGATCGTGAAATTTCATCGATAGCGGAATCGAGCCTTCCTGCTTCGCGGTTCCATGGCAGGTCACGCAGAGTTGCGAGTAGATCGTCTTGCCTCTCTCAAGAGACTCCGCATTCCAGCCTGCAACGAGCTCGGCATGATTCGATTTTTCGAGCGGTTGAATCCATGCTTCGTGAAAGGTGACTCCGTCGATTCGCTCAAGAAAGACTTTCGTGGGAATGCCCGGCTCGGCTCCGAAATGGCTCAGTTGCGGTTTGTTTTCTCCCGAAAACTTACCACCGTAGCGCCTTGCATAGTCGGCTGTGTTGACTGCGTCCGATTCGTCCGCGCTGATCTGTTCGATTTCCTTGGTAGTAAGGCGTCGCTGCCAGTAGCGAACTGCGCCAATATGGCCATCCTTGAAGTCGCCTCCGAAATTGGTGGAGGTGCTACCGGTTTTGAAAACGTGCTTGGGATTGTCTTTCGAAGTGAAGCCGGGTTTTTCGGCGACGAGTTTGCCATCGACGAAGAGATCGGCGTGCCCGTCTTCGTTTACGCTGAGAACGGCGATGTGCTCTTTGCCATCAGCAAGATTGGGACCACCGCGAATCGCGCCGACCCATCCGATGTCGTAGGTCAAAACGCCGCCCCGGAGAAATAGCGTTTTCCCATTCGGCTCCCACTTGCCTTGTGCTGGCGCGCGAGCTACCAGGGTCCCGTTTTTTGCTGTGCTACGAAACTGCACCATCAAGGTGAAGGCACCGCTCATGGAGAACGCTCCAGAATGCGTTTCAAAATAGGATGCTCTGTCAGATCGAGTCGATTCTGCCACCTCGATCTTGAGAGGTTTAAGGTCTCCAGCTCGCTGAACGTGAATCATCGCTGGCTCGTTGAGGATGTGCTCGAACGTCACATCTGCGATCGCATCTTCTCCAGCAGGCAATTCGATACCTTGTTTTGCCAGTTTGAGTTGGATGGGGGACCCTGCGCTATATCGAAGAAAAAGGCGGAAGTTGGAAACAGAATCGGGAATCTTGTCCAGATCGATTCCAGTCCCGTCGAGAAAAGAAATTCGTGTGTCTTCAACAGGAATCGAAGTGGGAGGAAAAGTTGGCTCCGACTGAGAACGCGACGTCGTTAGGAGGACGAGAAAAAAGAGTGTGGAAAAAATGAGAAACGATTTCACGCTTCATTCTGACATGGATTGCTGATCGGTGAAGTGCAAATTTATGCCCCAACCCATCCAGCCTTTCTCCAAGTTTTTCTCTTTGTGTCGCGTATTCTGAATCATGGATTCAACCCTGTTTGGTCGTCACCGTAACCCTGTCAGGTCTTTCACACGACCTAGTTTGATGGGGCGATGATTGTCAGGCGATCACTTCCTTCACGACATGGCCGTGAATATCTGTGAGGCGAAAATCGCGTCCGGCGTAGCGGTAGGTGAATCGCTTATGATCGATACCTAACAAATGCAGAATCGTAGCATGCAGGTCGTGAACGGAAACGGGGTTCTCGACAGCCTTGAATCCAAACTCGTCTGTCGCCCCGTGAATTGTGCCGCCTTTCACTCCGCCGCCAGCCATCCAGAGAGAAAAGCCCCAGTGGTTGTGATCGCGCCCGAGGGTAGCTCCGCCTCCTTGTGTGCCGAGCTCGACGGTGGGGGTGCGGCCAAATTCTCCTGAGCAGACGATGAGCGTTTCGTCGAGCATGCCGCGCTGTTCGAGATCGGTGATGAGAGCGGCAATTCCCTGGTCGCATTGCTGGGCGACTCCGCGATGAGATTTCTCGATGTTGTTGTGGCTATCCCAGGGTTGTCCCTTGTTATGCCAGATCTGCACGAAGCGAACGCCTCGCTCAACAAGACGGCGAGCCATGAGAAGCTGACGGTTTTGCTGTCCGGTGCCATACATTTCCCGGATGTGCTCCGGTTCGCGGTCGATGTCAAAAGCATCAGTCGCCTCCATCTGCATCCGGTAGGCGAGTTCGAAAGATTGGATGCGTGCCTCGAGCGCGGACTCGCCAGGACGTTCCTTGAGATGTCGAGCGTTCACTTTTCGGAGAAAGTCGAACTGTTTGCTTTGCTGGTCTTCGTTGAGGCGCTTGTTGCGAAGGTGAGCAATGAGTTGTTTCGGATCTTCGATCGAGGTGTCGACGAGAGTGCCTTGAAAAACCCCGGGGAGAAAGGCCGATCGCCAATTGTTGGTTCCGCCAACGGGCAGGCCCCCGGGACAAAGCGCGACGTAGCCGGGGAGGTTATGATTCTCCGATCCCATTCCCCAGGTTAGCCACGAGCCAAGGCTGGGGCGGACGAGACGCTGGTCGCCGGAATTCATCAGCATCAGGGAAAATTCGTGACTGGGAAGCTCGGCGTGCATCGAGCGGATGATCGCCATTTTGTCGACGCACCTGGCGAGATGCGGAAAGAGATCGCTCACGGGAATCCCGCT
>JAKMGR010000629.1 GCA_022424805.1 Verrucomicrobiales bacterium | reverse complement strand
GCTATGTCTTCTCCTTCCAACGAATCGACCGGTCTCATCGACAAACTCAAGGTCCCACTCGACACCTCGACCGGGGAGGATACCGAAGTTGGTAACTACTTTGTCGCAAACTACCCGCCCTTTTCTTTCTGGAGTCCGGATCACAAAGATGCGATTCACGATGTCCTGAATTCCCCACGCCCAGAGGACACCAATCTAGGAGTCTACTTTCACATCCCGTTTTGCCGAAAGCGCTGTCACTTCTGTTATTTCCGCGTCTACACCGACAAGAATGCGAACGAGATCAATGCCTATCTCGATGCCGGTATCAAGGAGTTTGAACGCTATTCTCGCACCGAATATCTCGCCGGGCGGAAGCCTCAGTTCGTCTATTTTGGCGGGGGAACACCCAGTTATCTCTCAATCAAACAGCTCCAGGACCTGACTGATCGGATGAAAGATCTTTTCCCCTGGGACGAGACCGAGGAAGTCGCCTTTGAGTGCGAACCCGGCACCCTCACGGAAAAAAAACTGGAGGCCCTTCGTGAAATCGGAGTGACGCGCCTCAGTCTCGGGATTGAAAACTTTGACGACCACGTTCTCGAAGTGAATGGCAGGGCTCATCGTTCAAAGGAAGCCTTTCGTGCGCTTGGTTTTGCCAAGACTCTCGGCTTTGATCAGGTCAATATCGACCTCATCGCCGGAATGATGGATGAGACTCCGGAGAACTGGCAGAAATGTGTAGAGACTGCGATCGAGCAGGATCCGGATTGTGTCACTATCTACCAGATGGAGATTCCCTACAACACGACCATTTTTAAGGAAATGAGGGAGTCCGGCCGTGTTACCGCTCCCGTCGCCAATTGGCCAACCAAGCGCGCCTGGGTCGATTGGGCCTTCGATCAATTCGAGGCCGCAGGCTATACCGTGAGCAGTGCCTACACCGTGGTGAAGGATCCGGAGAAGACAAAATTCGTGTACCGCGACAGTCTCTGGGAGGGGGCTGATCTTCTCTCGGCCGGAGTTGCCAGCTTTGGACACTTTGGCGGCATTCACTACCAAAACCAGGCTGACGTCGCTCCTTACATGGAAGAAGTCGATTCGGGTGAGCTCCCCATTTTTCGTGCCTATCCGACATCTCACGACGAGAGATTCATCCGGGAATTCATCCTCCAACTGAAGCTGGGGCACACCAAGCCTGGATATTTTATCGAAAAATACGGAGAAAATCCTCTGGAGCGATTCCCCGATGAACTGAAGAAACTCGTCGATGAGGGCTACTTCACCGTGTCGCGAGAAGAGATCACCGTCTCTCGCGAAGGCATGTTGCAGATCGATCGCCTTCTCCACGGATTCTTCCTCGATGAACACCGCGATGCACGTTACACCTGATCAAGCTGAAGCTTCTCAGGCGTATGCAGAAGCCTTGCATCGTCTGCTGCCGTTTCATTTTTTCTATGAGAAATTGGGGAAAGAGCTTCCCAATTTCACCTTTCTTGACGGCGACGAAGTCCCATATCCGTATCGATCCCTACTCGTTCACAAGAACGACATGACTCCAACGCTCGCGGCGTTTCACCACTCCAAGCTCGACCTCAAGGTGCATCAACACGAGGACTCAGAGAACATGATCATGCGGCTCGTGAGCCTGCATGCCGCAGCTTCAGAAAACGCGGTCGAATACGGAGCCATTGCAATACAGTTGGATGGGATGGACGAAGAGGTGCGCAATGCGATTGTGGCGGGCGAAAAGCCTCTCGGAGGCCTGCTCGGGGAATACGAAGTCGAGCATTCCGGTAATCCTAGCACCTACTTTTCCGTGCCTGCCGACGATCTCATTGCCGATGCGCTCCATCAGTCTACCGGCGAGATTCTCTATGGTCGATGCAATCAGCTCCTCGATCGTGATGGAATGGTTTTCGCCGATATCGTGGAAATCCTGCCGAGATGTGACGAGTCCGAACGCTGGGTGAAATCGTAACATCAAACGGACTGAATTAACGTCCCAACAACCCAGCCCAGTTATGGAAAACTCCGCCACAGAAAATCACTTTGATGTCGTAGTAATAGGGGCCGGACCAGCCGGTACGACCACTGCTGCTTTGCTCGCCGAACAGGGGAGAAACGTCCTCGTTCTGGAGAAAGAGAAGTTCCCTCGGTATCACGTCGGGGAATCGATGATGCCGTTCTGCTACTACACGCTCGAAAAACTTGGGCTGGCAGACAAGATGGACGAAATCGGCTTTCAGCAGAAACACAGCGTGCAATTTGTCGGCACGAGCGGTGCCGTCTCACGGCCGTTTTACTTTTTCCAGCACGACGACCATCCTTCCGCCGTCACGTGGCAGGTTGAGCGTCAGGTATTCGATCAGTTGCTGGTCGATAATGCGCGTGAAAAAGGTGCTGATGTCCGTGAGCAACATAGTGTTGTCGAAGTTATAAGAGATGAGTCGGGAAAAGTTGCTGGCGTTGTCGCAACCGATGCGGAAGAAGATCGCCACACCTTTCACGCTGCGGTCGTAGTCGATGCTTCAGGGCGCGATTGTGTCGTCGCTGCGAAAAACAAATGGAGGAACAAGGATCCCGAGCTTCGAAAAATCGCTATCTGGACGTACTACGAGGGGGCAATGCGTGATCCAGGTCTTGATGCTGGTTCCACTACGGTTGCTTACATCCCGGAAAAAGGGTGGTTCTGGTATATTCCGATGCGCGATAATCGCATCAGTGTCGGCGTTGTGGCAGACCGGGATTATCTTTACCGTGACTCTCGTGATCCAGCTCAGATTTTTGAACGCGAGATTGGCGAGAATGTTTGGATTGAAGAACATCTCGCACCCGGGAAGCAAGTCGGTGAGTATTGGGTTACTGGAGAATACAGCTATCGCTCAAACTACTGCGCAGGCGACGGCGTTTTGCTGGTCGGCGATGCGTTTGCCTTTCTCGATCCGGTATTTTCATCCGGTGTTTTCCTCGCTCTGAAGTCTGGCGAACTCGCAGCCGAGGCAATCAATAACGCCCTCGAAGTCGGCGACACTTCCGCAAAACAATTTGAGTCCTATGGTAAAGACGTCTGTCTCGCAATTGAACGGATGCGCAAGATTGTCTACGCCTTCTACCACGAAGAATTCAGTTTCGGAAAACTTGTGAAGATGAATCCAGCTCTTCGCCCGACTCTGACAGATCTCCTCATCGGTGATGTCTTTGTCGATAAATTTGACGAGCTCTTCGAAGCGATCGAACAGATTTGCGAGTTGCCGGGCGAGCTCCCCTACGGATTTCACGTCGACTCCTCTGCGGCGTAGTCTGGATTTCGTGACCGCAAAATCTGCGGCATTCAGTGATGCGGAATTCTATTCTTCCCTTGCGGGGCGGGGCATTTCTCGGTTCAGTGAGGCGTGCCTATCCGTCCGACAAAAACACTGCATCGACTTCTGATAGTGGGCCTCTGCCTGTTCCAGATCGGGAGTTATAGTGGGCTGTCCGAGGAAGCGGACAAGGATGAAGACGCTCCGCCTCCCATTCGTGCTCTCTTTGTGACCGGAGGAGCCAACCACGATCACGATCTCCACCAGCGTATCCTAACGGCAGGTATCCGACAGCGGTTGAAGCGAGTCGTGGAGTGGGAAGTGTTTCATCAGGGCGCTGATCGCAGCGATGTTCGAATTCCCTTGTTTGAAAATGTAGCGTGGGCGGAGGGTTACGACATCGTCGTTCATAATCACTGTTTCCCGCGAGTGGCGGATGACGAATATACCGAGCGGATTCTGGCCCCACATCGTGAAGGATTACCAGCCGTGCTCATCCATGGCGCGCTGCGTTCTTTTTCGGGGGAAGAAAGCGCATGGCGCGACTTCTGTGGTGGTGCCGGAAAGGGCGTTCTGGTTGGCCCGGTTGAGTGGAACAACCAAGCAGGCAACGATCCTATCCTCGCAGGCGTTTGGGATTGGACGACAAATGCGGAGGAACTCTACCGGATTAAGATGCTTAATCCTGACATTACTATTCTCGCTCAGGGCAACATCGTGGGAGAGGTAGAAAAGACGCACCCAGTCGCCTGGCGGCACTTCTACGGAGAGAAAAAGACGAGAGTCTTTGCTCTTTCACTCGGCAACAATGCCGAGACCATGCTGGAGAACTCATATCTCGACGCTTTGACGCGAGGATTCCTCTGGGCCGTGGACAGCCTCGATGAGGAGACCTTCAAGCAAGTCGAAGCCGGAACCCCTGTCCCCGGGATTTCTCTGCCGGAGGCCCCAAAGGTCTTGCGATACCCCGGCGTCAATCTTCTGACCGAGGCTCGGGCAACAGCCCTTTCCTGCAATGTCGCCAATGATCGGATGCCCTCAGCTGCGATTGATGGTGATCCTGTCACCTATTGGGAATCGGGTGCGCCCGGACCAGTATCATTCCAGATTAGATGGGAGGCTCCCACGCGGATTTCCGGGCTTGTTGTCGAATGGAAAGACAG
>JAKMGR010000627.1 GCA_022424805.1 Verrucomicrobiales bacterium | reverse complement strand
TCCATGCACTGTCCGAAAAGGAAAAGGTTCTTTGCGAAGAGCTTTTTGTTCTCAGGATCAGTCAGGTCCAGGTCGCGACGGAGCGAACGGGAGATTTTCGTTACGAACTCGTTCTTGCGCTTGATCGTCGGGATCTGCTCGAACATCGCTTCGCACTCGTGTGGATTGATGCCGAGGCTGCTGATCATGTAAAGCAGACTGTCGGCGTGGATGTTTTCTTCGTGAGCATGACGCCCAAGAACAAGTTTAAGTTCTGGTGCAGTCACTTTTTCCCGAATTACGTGCAGAATGTTGTCCCCGACGATGCCCTCGGCAGCGGAAAAGTATCCGATTCCCATGCGGATGATCCAACGCTCGCTATCAGTCAACTCGGTGCCTTGCCATTGTTCGATGTCGCGCTGCATCTGGATGTCTTCCGGTTCCCAGTGATTTGCCTTCATCGTACTGTAGATGTCGTAGGCCCAGGTATACTTTAGCGGAAGGAGATTGAATGCTTCTGTGTCGCGTCCGTTGATGACTTTTTTGGCTGCAAATGCGGCCTCGGCTTTTTCCTGATCGAGGACGAATGTGCTATTTCCGATAGTGAAGGATTTTTCCATGGTTTTGTGCGTTTGGGATTGTGGGTTGGAACAGTTTTGGGGAGTACGGGTGAGATATTTTCTCTAAGATTTGCAAACTTCCTTAATTTTTAGAAATTCCGTCGATATCAGAGCGGTTTTTCGGGGAATTTGGTCAAAAAAAGAGAGATTGCGATTGCTACGTCGATTTGGTGAAAAACACCATATCTTGTTGGCGGGTGAATAAAATGCACAATATATAGTGGTCACGCAAGACTAATTTGGCATTTTCTTCACTTTTTTCTGGTGTATTCAAATGAATCAGCAGTTTCTCTGCCAAAGCACCTGAAAATAGATACGTTTTTAGTGAATATTAAGAAAAACTAGCAAATTCGGAGGCCGTGTGTGGGGTCTACGGAATAAAAGGGGTGAATCCGCTTGGATTCACCCCTGAATTTCTTTACTTGGCAGCTTCGAAGCGCGCAGCGATAGCGTCCCAATTTACAACATTCCAGAATGCGTCGATATAGTCGGGACGACGGTTCTGGTAGTTGAGGTAGTAGGCGTGTTCCCAGACATCGAGTCCGAGGATTGGAGTGCATCCACAGCAGTCAGCGGCTTCTCCCATTAACGGGTTGTCCTGATTTGGGGTGCTGGTGACGGCGATCTGGCCATCTTTTACACCGAGCCAGGCCCAACCAGAACCAAATCGGGTCAGGGCAGCTTTTTTGAATTCCTCCTTCATGCCATCCAGTGAACCGCAAGCGGCGTCGATTGCGGCAGCAAGATCTCCAGAGGGACTCCCTCCGCCGTTAGGTCCCATTATGGACCAGAAAAGAGAGTGGTTGGCGTGGCCGCCTCCATTGTTGCGAACGGCGCCTCGGATTGCGTCGGGAACTGAGCCGAGATCAGAAATGAGATCGCTGATCGCCTTGCCGGCGAGGTCTTCGTGCCCTTCAAGGGCGTTGTTCAAATTTGCGATGTAGGTGGCGTGATGTTTGCCGTGGTGGATCTCCATCGTGCGAGCGTCAATATGTGGCTTGAGTGCGTCGTAAGCGTAAGGAAGGTCAGGAAGTTCGTGTGCCATGGTTAGGGTATTTTTTGGAATGGTGTTTGAGTTGAAGTGGTTGACTCCCATCATCAGATACGACGCGAGGAGACTTGTCAAAAACCGTTACGTCCGCGAAGGCGGATTTCGATCATTTTCCTTGGAGCAATCCAGAACTACTTCGAGAAATTGGAATTTCGAGAAACAAAGAAGCCGATCCGTGTGGATCGGCTTTTCAAAAATACGATTTCGTGAAATTGAGCTGGTGTTTGCTTAAAAGAGAATCACGGGGTATGGCACGGTAGGATATCGGCCATTCTGGGTGAGATCGATGCCTTCGGTCTCGGAGATGGACGAGACCATGTCGTCGGAAAATTCTACGGTGACTCGTCCGGACTCCACTTCGACATACTGGGTTGTCGTGACAGGGCGGCCGAGAGAGTCGAAGCCGGGAATCTGCTGCGGGACGCGCTGGTAGGAGATATATTCGAGGACATCGGTTCTGCCTTCGCCTGTAATCTTGGATGATCGCTTGTCGGGAGGGCCGATCGAGAGAGTGACTTCTTCGACGGTCATTCCGAGAGCGACTTGGTGATTGTCGATCAGCTCTTTTACGACAACCCAGCGGGCGTGGAATTTTAAAAGGTTTTCTTCGAATCCTTCGGGAAAACCATCGATCACTGCTTTGCTGACCCAACCGGCAACCTGTCCCTGTTTGGCGTGGGCACGGACGCGGTAGGCTTTATCGCTCACGGCGAGGAGAATTGCTTTTCTCCCCGGTATTAGGTTCCCGATCCAGCGATCACCTTGGAGAGAGGAGTAAATCGGGGCAGCCTTGTTGGTTTTCCAGAAGATTTCATCGACGAGCATTTCTTCGAGATAAATCGCTCCGTCCTCTTTCACGAGATTGCTGGAGGTGCGGTCTTCCCGATCGACGGTGACGAAACCTGGTCGCCGGAGTTGGCCCAAAGCCGATGTGGCAAAGATTGCAGGCAGAAGTAAGAGGAGTAGATACTTCGATGCTTTCATAATGTCAGGGGGGGGGAAGTGGAGAGGGAATCGAGTGGGCACAACTCACCCTTTTGTTATAGGACGAACGAGAATTCGATCCAATCACAAAAAATTCGAAAAGATTCTGCGAGCCTGAAAAAGCCGGTGCCGACAGGAGCTCCAGTCGGATTCGGTCTCAGGGCTGATTCGTAATGGCATCATCGGACCGGTGAGGACGGTGCGATGCGACGGAAAAATGGGGATACGCAGGGCATTTTCTCACATCAAATGAAGAACTGCTAACCCAGTGCTAAGATGTGATTACTCTCGAATTTCTTTCTGCGTACGCGCATCAGCGATCACGACTTGCTCGCGGTGGTAAGAAGCATCGCTGCGGAAGGTGAGCCGGGCGTTGTGACGACGTTCCAGTTCGACGAACAGTTCTCCGTCGTGGGTGCGGAGGCGCTCCATCACATCGGGATGAACGATGACGACGAGCTCGTGATGGAGTCCTTCGTTCTTCGCAAGGACGCCGTTGATCCGACGCTGCAGCTCCACGCTCATCGATTCCGTGCTTTTCACCATGCCGCGTCCCTGACAGTAGTGGCAGGGTTCGTTCACCGTGATACTCAAACTTTCGTTCAATCTCTGGCGGGTCATTTCCATGAGGCCGAGCTGGGAAATCTGAAGAACCTGCGTTTTCGCTTTGTCGTTGCGAAGTCGTTCCTTCATCACTTTGTAAACAGCATTCTGGTCACGGCGCGAGCGCATGTCGATGAAGTCGACTACGATGAGACCTCCGATATTTCGAAGACGAAGCTGTCGGGCAACTTCTTCAGCTGACTCGATGTTGGTTTGCAGAATCATCTTATCCTGATTCTTCGCCCGGCCAGTGTTCACGTCGATCGCGATCATGGCTTCGGTTTCGTCGATGACGAGGTAACCGCCGCTAGGCAGCCAAACCTGTCGGTAAAACGCGTCGTCGATTTGACGCTGGATGCCGAGTTTTTCGAAAATCGGAGTTGGAGTCTGAAAGTGTTGGATCTTCTTCTTGGAACGCCGCGAGATGATACCGATGAGCTCTTTCATGCGCTCTACTGCTTCAGCGTCGTCGCAGAGGACTTCGTCGATTTCATCGGTGAGTGCGTCTCGGACTGTCCTCTCAATCAGGTCCGGTTCCTCGAAAACACAGGCTGGTGCTTTGCAGGTTTCCGATTTCTCTTCGATTACGTCCCACTCGTCGAGCAGGATGGCGAGGTCGCGTACGAAGTAACGGACTTTCTGCCCTGAGGAAACGGTGCGAAGAATAACACCCATTTTGTCGGGTATCGTCAGCTTCTCGCCCATGATCTTGCGAAGGCGGGAGCGTTCTTTTGGATCCTCGATTTTCCGGGATATTCCAAGTTGGTCGTTTCGCGGCATCAGGACCATGTAGCGGCCCGGAAGCGAAATGTTTGTCGTGATACGAGGGCCTTTCGTCCCGATTGGACCTTTGGTTACCTGGACGAGGACTTCGGAGCCGACGGGATAAAGAGCGGGGATATCCTTGGAC
>JAKMGR010000622.1 GCA_022424805.1 Verrucomicrobiales bacterium | reverse complement strand
TCCATGTACCACCTGCGGTTGAAAACTTCCGTTGGTTCTTCGTCGGATGCGAAGCCGACTTTGGCTGGCTCGAGTGATTCGATCGCTTCGATAAGTGCTTCGGCGAGGCCATCCTTGCGGCGCTTTTCATAGGCGATTCGCCCGGGAGAGGAGTCGCCTCCTTTCGGGGCGGTGTGGGTGTGTGTCCCGCTGACGAGCATTTCCTCGGGCTTCCAGCCGGTCTTTTCGGCTGCGATGACTTTGGCCTCGTCCGTCATTTCTCGTCCAACACCGATGGCATCCATCAGTGCGATGGCGGCCCGGCCTTTTCCATTCTGAAATGCGACAGCGCGAATGTGCAGGGGATCGTGAACAAGATCGGAAGGGCCTGAACGAAGTTGGAAGGGTGTGACGGTCGGGGAAATGTCGACCTCAGCGGTGCCGGCCATCAGTTTGTCAGATTTATCGGCGCAACTGAAGGAGGTGAAAAGAAAGAGAAACGAAAGCGAAAGAAGAAATGGTCTCATGATGATGCATTCATGATTTCCAGTTTTGCGTGGTAGAAAAAGAGTCCTCATGGGCGGAATCCCGTCCCTTTTGCCTCTCGACGAGCAAGGGTGGTTGGGGATAGCAAAGGCGGAATGAAAATCTCGATCCTGCTCACTCTGTCCGTTGGTCTCTTCGCTACGCCTGCCTTTGCGGAGACTTTTGTTTATGTTTCCGAAAGCAAAGACAAAAAGATCGGCGTGTTTTCGCTCGATGAAGAATCGGGTGATCTGACTCGTGTCGGAGAAACCGAACTGGAAGGCGCGCCGGGTTGTCTCTGGCTCGATGATTCCCGCACGCGGATCTATGCTTCGGTTCGAACCTCTTCCCAGTTTGCGACTCTCTCGATCGATCCGAAAACGGGATTGCTCGACGTCATTGCGACGGCTCCGTCAGCAGGAAGTGCCGCCTACATTTACCCTGACAAAACCAACAAATGGCTGCTGGGTGCCTACTACGGAGAGGGCCTCGTCAGTGTCAGCAAAATCGTTGACGGAAAAGTGACGGGTGAGCCGGTTTGTGTGCTGGAGGTCGGTAAGAAAGCGCACTGCATCCAGACAGATCCGGCCAATCGCTTTGCCTTTTGTCCTCATACCGGGGAGCTGAATCAGGTAAGCCAGTTCCGACTCGATCTTGAAAAGGGAGAGCTTGTTTTAAATGATCCGAAGGTAATGAAAGCGGGGGAAGGACATGGCCCGCGCCACCTGCAGTTTCATCCCAGCGGGAAATGGGTCTACCTCGTCAACGAGCAGGCCAAGAGTGTTACCTTGTGCGACTACGATTCACAAAACGGAACCCTGGCAATGAGGCAGACGCTAACAACGATTCCGAGTGACTGGCCCGCCGACCAGGGAAGTTGTGCCGATATTGAGATCAGCGCAGATGGACGATTTGTCTACGCATCGAACCGTGGGCACGACAGCATCGCTGTGTTTGCGATCGATGAGAGAAGTGGCGAGATTTCTTCAAGAGGACAAACGCCAACCGGAAAAACACCGCGTTCTTTTAACCTCATCGAAGATGGAGAGAACTACCTCGTCGCTGCCGGTCAGGGATCCGACAATCTCGTCGTGTATCGCGGGGACACCACAAGCGGAGCCCTGACGGAGCTGAAGCGATGCGATTGTGGAAAGAGTCCGGCCTGGGTTCTTGGAGTGAAGAAATGAACGGTATTCTCGATCGATTTCGGCTCGACGGAAAACGTGCCCTCATCACCGGGGGGAGTCGAGGCCTCGGGCGGGAAATGGCACTGGCTCTTGCCGAGGTAGGAGCAGACGTGGCAATCACAGGGCGGGATCAGGAAAGCCTGGGCCGGACCGCTGGAGAGATCGAAAGACTCGGGAGAAAAGCCCGAACCTACTCGGCCGATGCGGTGGATTCCGACGCCGTTGAAGTGATGTGCGCGAGTGTTTTGAGCGACACCGGGGGCATTGATATTCTCATCAACAATGCGGGAGGACGGCTTGTGAATGTTCCGGTGGAAGAGCAATCGCTGGAGGATTGGAAACGGATCATTGACCTGAACGTCACCAGCAACTTTCTTTGTACCCAGGCGATTGGGAAATCGATGATGGAAAGAGGAACACCTGGTCGCATCATCAATATCGCTTCGATTTCTGGTATGATTGCCAATCGCGGCATTGGCGGCCGCAGCTATGAAACAGCGAAAGCAGCTGTGATTCAGTTCACCCGGGCGACAGCCGCAGATTGGGCGCCACATGGCATTACCGTAAATGCGGTCTGTCCCGGTGGCTTCATGACCGAGCCGAACCAACGCTGGGCGAAAGAAAATCCCGGAGTGATTTCCGAGTTCGAAGAAGCGATTCCTGCCGGAAAATTCGGCGAACCCGAAGATCTCGGACCGCTCGTTGTCTATCTGGCGAGTGATGCGTCACGATACATGACAGGGGCATCGCTCGTGATTGACGGGGGATACACGCTTTGGTGAGGACTATTCCGTAGCCTTCACCATCGAATGAACCTTTTCGATGATCTTCTCTTCCAACTCCGGCTTCCACGGGCGGCTGCTCGCTTCGTAGCCGCCTTCGAGAAGCACTCGCTTGCTGGGCACGTAGCCGTTGTAGTCATTGGTGTAACCAGAAACCCAGACCGGAGCGTCTTTGCTCGCCAATTCCTTTTTCAGGCGAAGCGAATAGTCGATCGTTACCTCGCCAGCCATCGCGATCATGGAAAGAGCGTCTCCGACTCGGACGACCTGAATCGGATAGTCGTAGTCATCGCGCTTGGACTCTTCGGTGAACGAAAGGGTAACCGTATCGATATCACTGCGAATCGTTCCCGAAATTTCCTTCTGGTGAAAAAAGGATCCCTGGCTTACTTCCAGCGCAGCCTCGACGGCGGTGGCAAGGCTGCGTCCATGACGCTGTGCAAAGTAGAGCATTCGTCTCGGATACGGATTCTGATCTCCGCTGCAGCCATTAATGAACATGGCGGTGAGACCTTCATGATCGGCTTCGAGGTATTCCTGGGCGTAGCCCGCGTAGTCGCCGAACCATTTCATGAAACCCATCGTCGTGTTGTGGCACGCATAGCCAAAAAGAGCTGTCTTCAAATTGCCGTCAAGGTCCCGCACGCTGAGGACGGGCACGGTGTGGTCGACCAGGCCCTGCGGGTTGGGGTGGTTGCGATAACCGCTCGGGGTGGGCGTGCGGCGATTCATCGCAAAAGCGCATTTGCCTTCGCTGTAGAAAACCTTGGCGGGCTCGAGCGATTCGAGCGCCTGACCGATGAGTGCGACGGTCTGCTCGACGAGCTTTTCGTAGTAGTCCAGCGTATCGTCCCGTCCATAGGAAGGGCCGCAATGAGTGTGCGACGCATTCATGACGAGCGCTCCCGGTTTGAGATTGTATTTTTCACCGACAGCCTTTTCCACGTCGGATCGATATTTGGAAATGATCCCGATCAGATCGGTGGTGAGGAAGACGATACGATTCCCTTCGGGATCTTCGATTGCGAGTGCTTTTGCGAAAAGGTCCTGCTCTGTTCCTTCAGCTGGATTCGCTTTTCGCGACGCGTAGCCCGACATCGGCATGGGGCGATGCGGTGTGATCTTGCTGGAAGCGGATGCAGCTTTCCAACTCGCCTCCGGCTTCTCGGGTTTCTTGTCGTCTGCTTCGATCAGAACGAAGGCAGTGGCAACTGCGATGAGAAAGGCACAGAAAATCTGACGAGTCATGGTCGTGGTCGGGAGTTTTGCCGATCGTTTCAAGACATAAGCATTCTCTCAAGAGCAAAATACTCCCGCATTCTCGTAGGAAAATGCTGACTCACACCATCTTATCGAGGTCTTTCGCGGTATATTCGTCGGCAGCTTTCACGATAATCTTATCGTCAGGGATGCCGATCATTTACGGATCCTTATCTGGATAGTCGAGTGTGGCAAGAAAGTGCCTGATACAGTTGAGCCGCGCTCTCTTTGTCGGAACTTGCGGGCGAGGTTCAACCACTCGAATTTAGTCCGAAACGCACATCTCCATGAATTTCCTTTCGATATTGCCCGGGAGTCTTTCCGTATCGCTCCCGGTAGGTTGTTTGGAGATAGTGGGTATGGGCAAATCCGGTGTGATCGGCTATAGCGTCGATCGTCAGGGTCGTGTTGCGCAAAAGTCGATTCACTTCGCGAAAACGGATTCGAAGGATCTCAGCTTTCGTCCCGCGCCTGATTGATCGCTTCATTCTTCGTTCCAGGGTACTGCGTGAAACATTCACGAAACGACAAACTTCGGCTACGGTGATCCCGGTGAGGGCACGCTCACGGATCAGCCGCACTGCGCGGAGAACCAGGGGATCCTCCAGCACAAATTCATCCGATGACGCTCGCACTTCGATTCCCCGGGGTGGGACGAGAATTTCTTTTTCCGCAATCCTCTTGCGCTGCATCAGGCGATCGAGAATCCCTGCGGCCCGATATCCGACGGTGTGCCCGTCAAAGCGAACGCTGGTCAGGGTGGGGGAGGAAAACTCACAGAGGGTAACTTCGTTCTCACAACCCACCACAGCGATCTCTTCGGGAACAGAGATATTCGCGCGCCGACAGGCATCGATCAACCGAACGGCGAGCTGATCATTAGTCGCAAAAATGCCGACAGGTTTGTCGAGGGATTCCAGCCATGCAATGAGTTCTCCCTGATGCTGTTCCCAGTCCCTGGGAGTGGATTCGCTCTGCGCAGGAAGTAGTTTGCAGGGGTGATTTTCGCGTTCCACCCGGCTGACGAAATTTCTAACTCTCTCACGAAAAAACGATTCCGTGTCGAGAGTGTAGGCAGCAAACCTACGGTAGCCATGATTGAGAAAATGCTCAGCGACGCTCTCGCCGATCAAGGCATTGTCCATTCCGACGAAGGGCACGTCGTCGCGATAGTTGGTCGAACGTAGTTCGACAGCAGGAACGCCGGTTGCGGCAATAGCCTCCGCCATCTCGGCGCTGTGGGTCCGGATCAGGATCCCGTCTCCATTCCATCCTTCGAGCCACGGAGGCAGGGACGACTCAAAGGCGCGGAGTTCCAGAAAAGTTGACCAGGGACCATTTTCACCAAGGTAGCGGCTCACCCCGGCGAGAACGTCTCGGGTGTAGGAGCGAGTTGTCTCAACGAGAATGGCGACACGGCGAAGTGATTGATTTGGCATGAATTCTCAGGTGACGAAAAACCTGATGTTTTGTGAAGTGTAACTGTAGTGACAGGAACTGCAACGCGATTACGATGGAAACATGTCAGACTACATTGGAAAAGCATTGATCGTAATTGGTGACGCCACGGAAACCGTCGACACCCTCTATCCCTTCTATCGATTGCAGGAGGCGAAGATTCAGCCCGTTGTCATTGCACCGGAAAAACGGCTCTACCAGATGGTGATGCACGAAGTTCGTCCGGGTTGGACGATCACGCGCGAGTGGGAGGGCTACCAGATGCAGGCAGATCTTCCCTTTTCGGAGGTAAAACCGGAGGAATACCTGGGCATACTCTTTTCCGGCGGTCGTGCACCGGAGTAT
>JAKMGR010000611.1 GCA_022424805.1 Verrucomicrobiales bacterium | reverse complement strand
CCCATGGATCAAGACTCGCGCCCCTTCTGCGAGACAACTCTTCGCAATTGCTTTTCCGATACCGGTGGTGGAACCGGTGACAACGATCACTTTGTCCTCAAGTCTCACGTCGCAAATATCAAAAAGCTTGGAAAGGAATCAGGTCGTCTCCAACCGCAGGCCGCACTGAAGTCGTGGATTCGTCGTGCTCACTCTCAAGCTTGGCGATTGCTTCGTTCGGATGAACCTCTTCCACGCGTACCCAACCAACAATTTCTCCGCTTCTACGAATCGCGTATCTCTGCTCGACCGCAACTTGCTGAGAAACTCCCGCATTGAAGGTCACAAATCCAAATTTCATATCGACGCTCGTTACTTGTGCCAGGGTGGGAGCCCGCGTGACACGCTCGCGCATCCTTGCCATCTCAGCCTCAATTTCGGGATTGCCGCCAGGAGGATTTTCGACTGCATTGCGAAGAAAGTTCGGAAGGTCGGTGGATAGATCTCCAATGCCTCCAGTATTATCTAGCTGATTCTTGGCATTTTCCGCCAGGATATCAACACCATCGGAAAGGTCACGATAACGCTGCTCAGTCTGCTCTTCCTGCTTCCGGACTTGGTCGAGAGAATTCCGAATCGCATCGATCTCCGGATCATTCGGAATCGGTAAAGCTGACTCCACATTTAAATTCGCAGCGTTCTGCGCTAGACCTCCATTGTTTTGAGCCAGCTGTTGATTCACGGGAGCTTGTTGTTGGAGGGGCTGCTGTGGGACCTGATTGGCAACTTGCTGCTGAGGCTGCTGAGGCTGCTGAGGCTGCTGAGGGTAAAGGCCATTCTGCGGATACGGCTGTTGCAGTTGGTTCTGCATATTCGGGATCGGAGCCACCTGGTAACCGTTGCGCAACAAGAGCTGACGCTCCTTTTCCTTATACTCTTTTTCGAACTCCGATTCGACGAAATCGGAGTAGCTCATTGCTCCTACAATCAAAAGCAGCACTGCGGCAATCCCCAGTGCAATAGCAGGTGTGTGATTCACCTGACGCCGTTCACCCATTTCCTCAGAATCCATCATAGTTCTATAAGTATACTACACTCCTAACGATCAGCCAATCACCGTATTGGGACCTTTTTAAAGAAAACAATAAGGTCCCCGACGCGGAAGCGGGTAGGGATGGACGGCAGCTGGACGTGGTACGAGTCCCGTCGTGTAAAGAAAATCGCGAACTGCCGACTCTCGATAATCCGGGTAAGCTAGGGCGTGAGCGGGATGATAGCGCGGCCAGTGCGACGACCACGGAGCCATTTCAATAGATGACCTAACAGGGTTGACTCCCTGAACCAAGAAGGTTGAGTGAGCAAATGAGCCAGCTTTCCTCTCTTTGCGTCTATTGTGGTTCCAGCACTGGCTCGGATCCCATCTACCTTGAGACGGCGAGTGAGCTTGGGAGATACCTGGCAAACTCCGGCATTCGCGTCGTCTATGGCGGAGGAAACGTTGGGCTAATGGGTGCCGTTGCAGATGGCGCTCTCGCAGCGGGAGGTGAAGTCATCGGCATCATACCTAAAGCACTCGCAGAGAAAGAATTGGCCCATCCCGGCCTCACCGAAATGCACACGGTCAGTTCCATGCACGAAAGAAAGATGATGATGGCCGAGCTCTCCGACGCCTTTCTCGCGCTTCCTGGCGGTATCGGCACCATGGAAGAAATCTTCGAGGTCTTCACCTGGACCCAACTCGGATTTCACGCCAAGCCTTGCGCGTTCCTCAATACTTCCGGCTACTACGACGACTTGTTTTCTTTTCTCAAAAACATGGTCGGACAGCGATTTATTAAACAGGAACACCTTGATATATTAGTGATCGGAAAAAATCATAGCGAGCTGGTGCAGCAACTTTCCGAGGTCAAAATCGAAGCCTTCGACAAGTGGATCGACCGGAAGGAACAGACCTGATTGCTATACTTATCAGGCTCTCGGGTGGGTCTTTTCGTAGACCGTCTTCATCCTTTCAATGGAAACATGCGTATAAATCTGCGTTGTCGAAAGACTCGCGTGCCCGAGCAAAGTCTGAACGCTCCGCAGATCCGCTCCGTGGTCGAGCAAGTGTGTTGCGAAGCTATGGCGCAACTTGTGAGGGCTCACGTTCACAGGAATATCGGAAAGCGCGTGGTATTTGCGAAACACATCCGAGATCGCCCTCGTCGTGAGTCGCTTTTTTAGCTTGCTGATAAACAGCGGTCCGTCTAGAACGCGCGCCTCATTCCGATATCGGTGGATCGCTTCTGCTGCGGGCGTTCCTACCGGACAAATCCTTTCTTTGCTTCCTTTTCCAAATACCCGAATGCATTCCTGGTGCAGGTCGAAGTCATCCACGTTCAGTGCCGCAAGTTCCGAAAGTCGAATGCCCGAGCTGTAAAAGAGTTCCAGAATCGCCGCGTCGCGAGATGCCGTCCACGATGCTGCCTGCTTCGGCTGATCTGCCTGAAAAGGCATTTCAAGAAGCTTCGTTACTTGCGCCTGGGTCAGGACGACTGGCAGTTTTTTCTCTGCTTTCGGAAGCTGAATTTCGAGAACCGGATTGATCTGCAACCCCTCTCGTCGGGTGAGGTATTTATAAAAACTTCGCAATGCAGCGAAGTGCAGGCGGACAGTCGAGCGCGCCCAACCATCCTTCATGCAATCGTAGAGATAGTCTCGAAAATCGTCGGCATCGACCCGATCCCATCCTCGAAACTTCGTAACGGCATCACGAAATTTCTCAATCGCATGGCGATAGTTCACCAGCGTGCGGGGCGAGGAGTTTTTCTCTACGGAGAGAAACTCCAGAAAGCTTTCGAGCGATTGGTCGCCCGGGGCAGGGCTGCCCGGCTCGGGAGCCTGCCTTCCGGAAATTGTTTCGGTCGACACTAGGGCAAAAGGTGGGAGCCAGATCTCGGCTCAGTTTACCGAAGGGCTGTAGCCTTTCGGCCAGAAATGCGCGCCTCGAAAGCTCATCGAATTACTCATGGCACCCACAGTTTTTTTGGTGTATTCGGGCAAGCGAATCGATTGTTCAAAGATCGAGCGAAACCCGCTGGAATCAGTATAGCCCAGAGCAACGGTGTATTCACGATCGTCAGCCAGCAACGGAACGATGAAATGGCCGGACTCGCGGTGAAGGTAGATCGTCTCCTCTGCTTTGCCATCCTTGCCATTCACCTGAAGGCAAAGACGAACCTTGGAGTGGACCGGCTGGCGCTCGCTGGTCAGGTTCCAATAAACGACTGCAGTGTCACAGTTGCGGGGAATCACGGCGAAGGAATCGTCGAAAAAGAGCTCAGAGGAAGCGGGAGGCGTGTGGTGGGCAACAGGATCCATGACGGAAAGATACTTATTTAAGAAAAGTTAACCATTAATCGTTTCAAATTACCAGAACTTTTGTAAAAAACTTCAAATTTCTTCGAAACGCTTGATTGCTGCCAAGGAAACGGGAAAGTTCCGCCCATGCTGACTAAGCGCATCATCCCCTGTCTCGACGTCACCGATGGTCGAGTCGTCAAAGGAACAAACTTTGTAAATCTTCGTGATGCGGGTGATCCCGTCGATTGCGCCGTCGAGTACAATCGCCAGGGAGCTGACGAATTGGTCTTTCTCGACATCACCGCTTCATCCGATGAGCGCAACACGATGGTCGACGTCGTAAGGCAGACAGCCGAGCGCTGCTTCATGCCGGTGACGGTTGGCGGTGGCATCCGTACGGTCGAGGACATGAGGAAAATGCTCCTCGCCGGAGCGGATAAGGTTGGGGTGAATACGGCAGCGGTTAATAGCCCCGACGTCGTCTCGGGCGGTTCCAAAGCATTTGGCGCGCAATGCATCGTGGTAGCGATCGATGCGAAACGGCGCGGCGACTCACCGGATGACGGCTGGGAAGTCTTCACTCACGGGGGACGGACGCCAACCGGTCGTGACGCGATAGAATGGGCTCGCGAAGTCTACGATCGAGGCGCCGGGGAAATTCTCCTCACAAGCATGGACGCTGACGGAACCAAAGCCGGATACGACCTGGAACTGACAGTGGCTATCAGCGAATCCATTTCCATTCCCGTGATTGCAAGTGGCGGCGCTGGAAATCTCGATCACATGGTCGAAGTCCTCGAAAAAGGAAAAGCTGATGCCGTGCTGGCAGCGAGTATTTTTCACTTTGGGGAATACACCGTCGGGGATGTGAAGCAGTATCTGGGTGAGCACGGAGTGCCGGTGCGGCCCGCTTAAGGCCTCGCCTAACACCCAAACAAATCAGCTCCTGGCCCGACGCCATTCTCGCGTTTGCAGAAGCCGCTCGCATTGAGGTGATTGAGGCAGTGGTAGACAGCTTCGACGTCGGCTTCTCCCAGCGTTTGTGCCATCGTCTCAGCAGTAACGCCACTACCACCCGTTTCGGCGAGATGATTTTTGACGTTTGTCAGTAACTCCAGAAATTCCCCGGCCGCTTTTTTACCAGCTTCAACACCGGGTTGGTGATAGGCATTGATATTGACTAGACTCGCGTAGAACGAAACGGCACGCTCGTAGAGAGCGATCAGTGAACCGAGAGTGAAAGCATTCAGCTCATCGAGCGAAATCGTCATCGACTGGCGTCCGCTTCCATAAAGCGCATTTCGCGTTCCGCGGAGAAAGCCCTGAAGATAATCCCCGGTCGTGGACCCGTGCTCGTCGACCGTTATCGAACTCGAGTCTCGCGTGGAACGAACCTCAATGAAAGTCGCGAAGAAATTCGGCAGTCCATCGCGCAGTTGCTGGACATAGGCATGCTGATCCGTCGATCCCTTGTTTCCATATACGGCGATACCCTGGTTCACGGTATTCCCGTCGAGATCGTGTTCTTTTCCAAGCGACTCCATCACGAGTTGCTGCAGGTATTTGCTCATGAGATCGAGGCGATCGCAGTATGGTAGGAACACCATATCTTTCTCTCCCGCTCCGGCTCCGGCATGTTGCCACATCAAGGCGAGTTGCATCGACGCGTTAGTCGATAAATCGTCGACACGTGTCCGCTCATCCATCGCGGCAGCTCCGGCGAGCAAACGATCGATGTTCAATCCGAGCAATGCGGCTGGGAACAGTCCAACCGCGCTCATCACACTGGTCCGTCCGCCGATCCAGTCCGACATCGGAATGCGAGCGATCCAGCCCTTGTCTGCGGCGTAATTGTCGAGCTGGCTCCCCTCTCCTGTCACAGCGACCGCGTATTTCGGGAAGTCGAGATCACGAGCAGCGAAGGCGGCTTCCGCTTCGAGCATCCCGTTTCGCGTTTCCGCTGTTCCGCCGTTTTTGGAAATGACGATCACGAGAGTTTCAGCAAGCCCCGCCCCGAGTTCGGCGAATGTGTCGTCCATCCCGCCCGGGTCCGTGT
>JAKMGR010000600.1 GCA_022424805.1 Verrucomicrobiales bacterium | reverse complement strand
GTCCAGATGAATTGGCCGACACACAGCGCGGCAACAAATAAAAGGGTTGGCTTTCTCCCAATCAGTTCGACAGCGAAAACTCCGAGAGGTGCTCCGAGTGCCACGATGGGCGCAGCAGCGAGCCAGTTTTCATAGACGCCGGGCTGCACTCCTGATGTGAGAATTTTGGCAACAATTCCGACCACGGACCCGAATGCCATGATGATGACAGAGGACGGAATCGCAATCTTGAGATCGGCTCGGCAGAGCAGGACCAAGATGGTGTAGAGCGCCATGTCGACACCCACTCCCGTGACGGAAACGATAGTGAGGCCGGATATCAGCCCAACGGCGAGGCCGACGTTGCGATCCCAGTGCTCGTCGAACTCCGTCATGCCTTCGTGACCTGCAATTTCGCCGATTCTCCAGAGATGCAGCAGCCCGAAGCCGGCCCAGATGACGGCGAACGCCAGCTTGATCCAGAGCGAGGGGATCAGCGGAGCAATCCAGACGACTCCAAGAGGGACTGCAATGAGAATACCGATGGCGGCTCCTTTCATCATCGCCCAGGCAAGTGGCTGTCGGCGGACAAAAATCAATATCGCGGCACTGGTCATGCCAATAGCCTGAATCGCAAAGCTAAAGTCCCGCCCAAGTTCGGCTGATTCTTTGAAAAGGAGAACGAGAATGGGGAACCCGACTGTGCCGCCCCCCATCGGTGTCGATCCTGCCGCGTAGCTCCCTACCGCCATCGCGAGGGAGATGGCCCAGTGTTCGACTACATCACTCCAACGGTCGTGCGCGAAAACGAGCCACGACCAGACGGTGTAGAAAAGAATCAGCCAGAGAAGCCAGATCCAGATTGGGCGTCGACGCGAAGGGAGGAGACTCATGCCATCAGTAAATCGGTCAACCGGTGGGGCTGCTTGGGTTGCGGCCCCTCAACCAACGCCATTGGCTACGCTCCCAGACCGGGAATGGATTCCGAGCGAGGTGTTTCGCGAAAATTACTTCGCGAAGGTCGGCCAGAATCCTTTCTTTTTCTCCAAGGGATACTCCGGCTCGTGGCTGTTGTCGTCGTAGTGGACGCGCAGATCCTCGAGCTTTTTCTTCATTCCATCCACGAGTTCCTTGTCGGCGGTTTCGTAAATATTGGTAAGTTCGTCAGGGTCTTTCTCAAGGTCATACATTTCCCACTGCTCGCCGAACTGGTAGAATTTCATCAGTTTGTAGCGATCTGTGCGGATGCCGTAATGGCGAGGTACCATGTGGACGCTAGGATACTCGTAGTAGTGGTAGTAGACCGCGTCGCGGAATTTTCCTTCCTGCTGTTTCTTGAGAAGGGGAACAAGAGATTTGCCCTGGATGTCCTCCGGGATATCGGCTCCAGCCATCGCAAGAAAGGTCGGGGCGTAGTCGATGTTCTGAACGAGCTCCATATTCACCGATCCTCCATCCGTTACGCCAGGCCAGTTGACGATGAGTGGCATTTTGAAAGACTCCTCATACATCCAGCGCTTGTCATACCAACCGTGGTCTCCAATGTAGAATCCCTGGTCGGAAGAGTAAATGACGACGGTGTTGTCATCGAGTTCGAGTTCGGCAAGCACATCGCGGAGGCGTCCGACACTTTCATCGACGCCTTTCACGCAGCGGAGGTAGTTTTTCGCGTAGCGCTGGTATTTCCAGCGAACGAGGTCGTCACCGCTGAGGTTCGCTTTGTGAAAAGCTTCATCCTTTGGCCCATACGCATCGCGCCAGGCTTTGACCTGGGTAGGAGACATGCGCTGCAGGTTCCGGAAGGCTGATTTGTCAGTCTTCAATTCCTTGTCGTCATCGAAGTCAGGTGTCAGATCGAGGAAAAGGTCGTGATTGATGTGCATGTGGCCATCAACCTCGAGTTCCTGGTATTTCGCAGCGAGCGTGTTGTCTTCCCATCTGTCGAAAAGCGTTGTCGGCTCTGGCATCTCGATATCGTCATAGAGATGGAGATGGCGCTCAGCAGGCATCCAGTTCCGGTGGGGAGCTTTGTGCTGCACCATCAGCATGAAAGGTTTTCCGTCTTCGCGCTTCTCCTTCAGCCACTGAACGGCGAGATCGGTAACGACGTCGGTGCAATGCCCGTCGATGCGCTTTTTGCCTTCAGGCGTTATGAAATCGGGATTGTAGTAAAGGCCCTGGCCCGGTAGCACCATCCAGTCGTCATATCCCTGTGGATGTCCTTTGAGGTGCGACTTGCCGTAGAGAGCGGTCTGGTAGCCGACCTTCTTGAGTAGTTTGGGGAAAGTTTGCTGGTTCCAGTCGAACGAATTTCCATTGTTCATGAAACCGTTCTTGTGGCTGTGTTTTCCGGTCTGAATCACCGCGCGACTCGGGCCGCAGATCGAGTTGGTGCAGAAGCTGTTCTGGAAAAGCATTCCGTCGGCAGCGAGCTCGTCGATCTCGGGAGTGGGGTTGACAGATTTGAGCCATCCATCGTAGGCACCAATCGCGTGAGGTGCGTGATCGTCGGAAAAAACGAAGACAATGTTGGGTCGATCATCAGCCTTGGAGGTGATCGAAATACCAAGGAAAAGGGCAAGAATCGCTAGAAGTATACGCATAGCCTTCTTATGCCGCGACATGACAGGGTGGGCAAGTGAAATTGGTTGGCGGAAGTAGGCTGGAACGCAGCAAGTTTGTGCTTTCTGAACCGCGTTAGCCAAGGCCTGCGACCTCGAAATGGGTGTCCGTTTTGCCTGTGCTCACAATCCGGCCTCACAGAGGCCAGCTACAGAATTGCGATGGGAGTGCTGAGGCAGGCTGAAACTCCCAGCCGGCGTAGGGCAGATCGTAGGATTTCGGCTTAATACGAAGGAAGCCGGTAAAAGCTATGTTTCGCCTCTGAACGTCGGGAACTTCCTTTTTGAAAAGTCGAGCATCTACCGACGAAGGAGTAGCTAGCAAGACAAAAACGATGGTGAAAAGGGAAATACGAAGAAGGGAGGAAAAGCATTCAAAGCAACATGACGAATGCATTTTTCATAAAAAAATAAAATATGATATTTTGCAACGGCTAAGAAAGACGGGGGGATTATCGCAGAGCGGACTTCCTAGTCTGCTCCATTGGCCGTGTTGATGAAACGGGTAGGCTGCTGATGAGAATCAACGGACTGGGAAGTCCGTTCTCCGAATTTCAGTTCAATGGCCTCGCGTAGGGTCCTTTGGACTTTCGAGGAATGGATCCAATCGCGCTGCATTAGAACGCGAGAACGCGAATGAAAAAGATTGGGCTTCGGGCCTGGCGAGTGGACGCGAATGAGAGTTGTGGAGCGAAGATCTCAAT
>JAKMGR010000571.1 GCA_022424805.1 Verrucomicrobiales bacterium | reverse complement strand
TTCCCGATGCGATCAAATTCGTCGACGTACCGATAATGGTGCAGGTTCCCCCAACGATGGCAGCATAGCTGAGAGGGATTAGAAAACGGGAGGCTTTCAGATCGAATTTTCGGCAATGGGCAAGAACGATTGGAAGGAAAACAACCACGACAGGCGTGTTGTTCACAAAGGCAGAAAGGAACGCAACGAGGAGCAGGAGAACCAGCATGACGCGAATGGGGTTGGATCCGGCCAACGTTTCGAAGCGACCTGCGAGTAGCTCAATCAAGCCAGTTCGCTCCAGAACAGCACTCATGATAAACATCGCTGCGACAGTGATGGGGGCGGAACTACCGAAGACATCAAGAGCTTGCCCCGGAGATAACACACCAATGAGGACAAGGGAAAGGAAGGCTCCCATCGCTGCAAGGTCCGGCGAAATCCACTCGCGAACCAACACGACGAAAACCGCAATCACGACGATTACGGTTACGACTTGTTGCCAGACTTGAATCTCCATTTCTAAATTCAGCGTTGCCTTTCTGCCTTTGCCAAGGCAGCATTTCATTCCCCATTCTAACACCGGAATCAATGGAAACTCTTCTAATCGCCGTCGGAGCTCTCGTTCTTTACCTGATTGCTTACAATACGTATGGCAAGTGGCTGGCTCGGAAAATCTTCAAACTCGACCCGGAAGCGACGGTCCCGAGTATCGCACTGAATGATGATAAAGACTACGTTCCCACCAAGAAATCCATCATCTTCGGACATCACTTTACTTCAATTGCCGGAACGGGACCGATCGTGGGACCGGCTGTCGCGGTGATCTGGGGCTGGGTGCCCGCTTTACTGTGGGTGCTGTTTGGATCGATCCTGATTGGGGCGGTGCACGATTTTGGCTCCTTGGTTGTTTCTATGAGAAATCGCGGGCAGACCGTAGGTGACATTGCCGGTCGCGTGTTGACGAAAAGGACTCGCCTTCTCTTTCTACTGATTCTTTTCATGGCCCTAACGATCGTGTTGGCAATTTTTGGGTTGGTAATTGCGGCGGTCTTCAAGCAATACCCCGCATCCATTTTCCCCTGTCTCGTCCAGATCCCGCTCGCTATTTTCATTGGAGTTTATCTGCACCGGAAAGGGATGAACATTCTCATCCCCTCGTTCGTCGCGCTCGGCGTAATGTATCTGGCGGTCTACTTCGGCGATGTCGGATTTCTTGGAATATTCAACGCCGCCCTCGCTGCCTGGCCAATCATGACATGGGTGGTCGTGCTTTTACTTTACAGCTACGTTGCCTCGGTATTGCCCGTCTGGACGCTTTTGCAACCGCGCGACTACATCAACAGTCTGCAATTGCTGAGCGCCCTTGCTCTCGTCGTAATCGGACTGGTCGTGGCGGGACTGATCGGTGGTGCTCCGGTTGCAGATGGAGCGGGGCGTCAATCGCTCGAGATTGTTGCGCCTGCGTTTCGCTCCGCACCTGAGGGAGCACCGATGATATTCCCCTTTCTTTTCATTACGATTGCCTGCGGAGCGATCTCTGGATTTCATTGTCTCGTCTCCAGCGGAACTTCTTCGAAGCAAATCAAATGCGAGACGGACGCACAGTTTGTCGGATATGGCTCCATGCTGACAGAAGGCTTTCTGGCTGTGTTAGTCATTCTCGCTTGTGTTGCCGGCCTAGGTCTCGGCGTTGCTGGAGCAGATGGAAATATCGCACTGGGTGCAGCAGCCTACGATGCGCGCTACGAAACCTGGGGCGGCGCCAACAGCCTTGGCGCCAAAGTCGGAGCTTTTGTCGAAGGGTCCGCAAATTTCCTAAAAGCGCTCGGAGTTGCCCCAGGATTTGCGGTCGCTCTCATGGGGGTTTTCGTCGCGAGCTTCGCAGCAACCACGCTCGACACTGCGTGCCGTCTCCAGCGCTACGTAGTGCAGGAACTGGCTTCCACCTTTGCCCCGAAGATTTCTACTACAGCCCTCGCTTCAAAAACCTATGACTTTGACGACAATCAAGCGGGTGCGGATCGAAAAACTCGAATGGCTACAGATCAAAAATCGCATGCTCTGAATCCGTTCACCTGGCTTACCAACAAGCACGGGGCAACAATCTTCGCAGTCGTTATCGCCACCTTCATTGCATCACTTCCCGGCGGAGCCGGAAAGCCCGCGGGAACGGGCGGCTTGATTCTCTGGCCACTCTTCGGAGCTACCAATCAGTTGCTCGCCGGCCTGGCATTTCTCGTCATCACCTTTTGGATGTGGCGAAGAAATCTGCCTGTCTGGTTTATCGCGATCCCCATGCTTTTCATGCTGGTTCTTCCCGGAATTGCGATGTCTCTGAACATCTTCGTCGGTGAAGGCTCGTTTCTCGCTAAGGAGAATTGGCTACTCGTCTTCATCGGCGGAGCCACGCTGCTCCTTCAGATCTGGAT
>JAKMGR010000570.1 GCA_022424805.1 Verrucomicrobiales bacterium | reverse complement strand
TCACTATGTGGACGGACATATTTTTTCTGCGTTGGATCTGGAGTCGACCGGGTTTCTGCCCAATGCTTTTGCTCAGGAGAAAATTGCTCCGACGACCGATATCAAAGGATTCGGTTTGCTTCGCGGAATCGTTCACGATCCAACTTCGCGTCGGATGCAGGGAGTCGCTGGTCATGCTGGACTTTTTTCCAATGCGAAGGACGTAGCCGCGATGGTGCGAATGCTGGTAAAAAAGGGGAAATGCGGAACGCGCGAAGTTCTTCGCCAAAGCACCGTGGAGTTGGCCTTGCGTAATCACCTCCCTTCTGCTCTCGGGAAAAAACGCGGGCTCGGCTGGGATATCGAGTCACCGTTTTCCTACCAGCGCGGAGAGAAGTTCCCCCGAGATGGATTTGGCCATACGGGTTGGACCGGGACATCGATCTGGGTGGATCCGAAGTCGGAGACTTTTCTCATCCTCCTGGCCAACCGAAATCACCCGACCGAAGACGGAAGCATCAAGCCGCTGCGAATCAAAGTCGGGACTCTCGCTGCGGAGGCGGTCGGATACACGACCCTCGCCCCGCGTGTGTCTGTGGAGCCTATGCTGACAACGCAGACGGCAGCCGATGGAGCCGTCGTTCTAAATGGGGTGGATGTGTTGGAGCGTGATGGATTTGCTCAATTGAAAGGGAAAACAATTGGCCTGATTACCAACCAGACCGGAACTAATCGACAGCGGAGATCGACGATCGATCTACTCGCTTCCGCTCCGGGCGTGAAGCTTGTTTCCCTTTTCTCCCCCGAGCACGGCATACGCGGTGAGTTGGAGGTCGACTCGGTAGATGACTCCCGGGATGCCGAAACAGGCCTTCCCATCCACAGTCTCTACAAGACGAAATCGCGAAAGCCAACCAATGAGCAGATGAAAGGCATCGATGCATTGGTCTTCGATATTCAGGATATAGGTTGTCGCTTTTATACCTACATCTCCACGATGGGACTCGCGATGGAGGCTGCGTCAGAAGCCGGGGTCGAATTCATCGTTCTCGATCGCATCAATCCGATTGGAGGGCTCGTCGTGGATGGCCCGATCCGGGCAGGGGAGGGAAATGACTTCGTTGCTTTCCATGAAATCCCGGTGCAGCACGGAATGACGGTCGGAGAGCTGGCCCGCCTCTTTAATACAGAGAGAAAGGTTGGTGCCAAACTCACTATCGTTCCGGTTGAAGGATGGAACCCCGCGATGCATTTCGACGAGACCGGGCTGCCCTGGATCAATCCGTCCCCAAACATCCGCAGCGCGACGCAGGCTTTGCTGTATCCGGGAGTGGGGCTGATCGAGTTCTGCAATGTCTCCGTCGGGCGCGGAACGGCGACGCCGTTTGAGCATGTCGGTGCGCCATGGATTCGTGGAGGACGTATTGCAGGATTGATCCAAGAGCAGAAGATCAAAGGGCTGCGCGTCAATGCCTCTCGCTTCACTCCCAATGCGAGCAAATTTGAAAGGGAAGACTGCGATGGCGTTGGTTTCATGGTTTCCAATCGGGATAAATTTCGTCCGCTCGATCTGGGTATCGCCCTCATGACCTCTCTGGCTGAAACGCACGGAGACACTTTCGATTTCAAAGACAAAGGCAACGTCCTGCTGCGGCATCAACCGACGCTGGAGCGAGTTCTCCGCGGAAGCTCACCCGATGAAATTCGCGCGGGATGGAGTAAGGGCTTGGAAGAGTTCTTGAAACGTCGCAAACCGTTTTTACTGTATCCGAGAAATTGAAGCCGACGATATGGGCAGACGATCACAGAATGGAGACGATAGAAAAGCCGGTCGTGAAAACGACATGGATCGTTTTTCCGTCGATAATTTTGAGCGTCCGGTTCTAGAAACGCCGAACAACTCCAAGAAAATCTTGATGCACTCCTGCTGCGCTCCCTGTGCCGCGGAAGTGATGGATGCTCTCGCGGCCTCGGAGATCGAGACGACGATTTTTTTCTACAATCCCAATATTCATCCCCGCGATGAATACGAAATCCGAAAGGAAGAAAATATCCGCTACGCGGAAAAGCTGGGGATGGAGTTTATCGATTGGGATTACAACGCGAAAGACTGGTTTGAGCGAACCAAGGGCATGGAAGAAGAGCCGGAGCGCGGGATCCGATGCACGGAGTGCTTTGACATGAGATTCGATGTCACCGCTGATTACGCGGCAGCAAATGGATTTGATCTGATCTCCAGCACTCTCGGAATTTCCCGATGGAAAAACATGCAGCAGATCAATGGATCTGGAGAGCGCGCCGCAGCGAGGTATCCGGGGATGCACTACTGGACCTACAACTGGCGAAAGCAGGGTGGGTCGCAGCGCATGATCGAAATTTCGAAGAAGGAAGAATTTTACCAGCAGGAATACTGTGGATGCGTCTACAGCCTTCGCGACACCAACGCGTGGCGCGAGCAGAACGGTCGCGAGAAAATCAAGCGCAAGGTGAAGTTCTACGGGCGAGAAGGTGTGCTCGATGAGTGACGTGCCTGGCGGCGCGAACTTTTAACGTGGAACACTCAACTGATGAAATTGAAAGTTCTGCGTTCAACGTTGAATGTTCCCGCCCGCTTGGGCGGGTTGCGGAGGGATAGCTGAATGCCTCGCCGTGAAAGTGGTTGTTGAAAGCGAAGCGTTACTGCATAAAGTGCGCAGCACTATTAATCCGGAGGACGAAGTCATTCCGGAACGAAGTGGAG
>JAKMGR010000543.1 GCA_022424805.1 Verrucomicrobiales bacterium | reverse complement strand
ACTCATGCCCACGCTCACGAGCATGGTGAAGAGGAAGAGCACGGGCACCACGACGAAGAGGGGGACGAAGATGAAGATGAGGATCACCACGAGGAGGAAGAGCATCACTTCGAAGCGGATGAAGCTGGGTTTAACAACAGTGTATTTACAGCCGACTACCGTTTCCGGTTGCCTTTCGACGACAGCATCACTGCCGCACTTTCCGTTGCTACTGGTGAGAACGGATTTGGCGAAGATACTCACGCCTTTGGAGTTGGAGTGCAGAAAGTCTGGAATGGCCACGACCACGGACATGGTGGTCCCGATTTCTGCACCGGAGCGACTATGTTCCGCACAGAGTTTATTGGACGCGATGTCGAAGGCTTCACGGACGACGGAGATGCTGTCAGTTTTGATGACCAGGGCCTGTCGAGCAGTATTCACTACGGCCTCACCGACGTGACGACTCTCTCGCTACGTCACGATTGGGTATCCGGAGTTGAGATGGCCGAACTGGATGAGCGCCATCGAATTTCTCCTGCGATTTCAACCCATTTTGGACCTGGCGACCGCATTCGTGCTCGATTGCAGTATGACTATACCCACAGCGATACAGATGCCATCGGCTCGGAACATGCAGCGTGGTTTCAAATCCAAATTCAGTGGGGCGGCCAAGGCGGAAGTCACGCAGGACACAATCACTAGGAGTGCATATAAGAAAGCGAATTGCCGTCTGATTGACAATTTCGCTAGGAAATGGGGTAGGGCTGAGAAGCTTTGCCCTATTTTTGTATCCGGCTCGGGGCGACGCGGAATTGGCCCAAATTACTCGCGTTCGGGTTACGAGCTAAAAGCTAAACCCGGGAAGGTCTGAATAGAGCCAAGGGAGGTTATTGGGGCGCTGCCCAAATGACTCAATCCTCTTCCAGCATGATCTCAGGCACATCGGGCGGACCGGGCTCTGAGGCGAGGAATTTCTCGACCCAGGCGATGTTGTAGTCACCCGTCCGGAAAGCGTTGTGCTTGAGGATGGAAACCTGAAATGGAATCGTCGTTTTGATTCCCTTGATCACAAACTCGTTAAGGGAGCGGATCATTCGCGCGATTGCAATGTCACGCGTCGCGCCGGTCACGATCAACTTGGCGATCATGGAATCGTAGTGAGGTGGCACTTCGTATCCGCTGTAGACGTGAGTGTCGACACGGACACCGCGTCCTCCGGGTGCGTAGAACAAATTGATCTTTCCGGGGGAGGGAATGAAGTTGTTGTAGGGGTCTTCCGCATTGATCCGGCACTCGATCGAGTGCCCGCGCGGGCTGCTTTCCATGACGTGCTCGGAAAGCGGGATGCCGGCGGCAATGCGGATCTGCTCTTTGATGAGGTCGCAACCACGGACTTCCTCGGTGATGGGATGCTCCACCTGGATCCGGGTGTTCATCTCCATGAAGTAGAAATTCTCCTTGTCGTCGACGAGATATTCGATCGTCCCGGCGTTCTCGTAGCCGATGCTCTTGACGAGCGCTTCCGAAGCTTCGGCCATACGGTTACGGAGATCTTCGCTGAGCAGGGGAGATGGAGTTTCCTCGATGATCTTCTGATTCCGCCGCTGCATCGAGCAGTCGCGTTCTCCGAGTTCTTTCACTCCGCCGTGCTGATCAGCCACGATCTGGAATTCGACGTGGTGCGGATTCTCGACCAGTTTTTCGATATAGCAGTCGCCATTCCCGAAGCAGGCTTCCGCCTCAGTCTGGGCGGCGTGAAGAGCGCTGATGAAAGATGCTTTGTTCAGCGCCGGGCGCATGCCGCGGCCACCGCCACCGGCGGTCGCCTTGATCATCACGGGAAATCCAATTTCTTCGGCAATCTTGATCGCTTCTTCCTCGCCCTGAACAATGCCCTCTGATCCGGGAGTCACGGGCACACCAAACTTAGTTGCCGTGGCGCGTGCCTGATTCTTGTCTCCCATCGTCGAGATAACCTCAGCGGACGGGCCAATGAACTTCACGTTGCACTCCTCGCAGAGCTCCGCAAAGCGCGGGTTCTCGGAAAGGAAGCCGTAACCGGGATGGATCGCGTCGACATTGGCAATCTCGGCGGCCGAAAGAATCGCCTGCATGTCGAGGTAAGACTCTGCACTTGAAGCAGGTCCAATGCAGACAGCTTCGTCGGCAAGATGCACATGCATCGAGTCAACGTCAGCTTCAGAGTAGACTGCTGTGGTGCGAACTCCCAATTCCTTGGCAGCTCGAATTACGCGCAGAGCGATTTCACCCCGATTCGCGACAAGGATGTTCTTGAACATGATGTATCCGCTTGTGTTTCGTTCCTTCGGAGAGTCCCTTCGGAAAGCGCGAGAAAAATCAGGCTGACTTCACTCGGAAGAGTGGTTCGCCAAACTGAACTGCCGTCCCATTCTCGACCAGGATCTCGACAATTTCGCCGCCGATTTCCGCATTGATTTCATTCATCACCTTCATCGCTTCAACGATGCAGACCGTGGTGTCTGCAGACACCGTGTCTCCCACTTGCACGAAGGCATCGGAATCGGGGGAGGCAGCCGTGTAAAACGTTCCTACCATAGGTGAGGTTATTTCCTCGGTTCCAGCTGGGGGACCGCTATCTACAGCGGGAGCCTCCGCTGGCGCAGCAACGGCGACTGGAGCAGCGGCGTGAGCTTGTGTAGCGGGTGCAGCAGCAAGCAGGGCTTGAACGGCGGCGACATCAAGGTCGCCACCTTTTTTCAGTTCCAGCATAGTGTCTTCCTGCTTGAGCTTGAACTGCGAGAGTCCGTGCTCATCCATGAGCTCGACGATTTGTTTGATGTCTTTGAAGTCCACGGCGATTCGATTCGGTTGAGTTTCATTTTCCGATTTCTCCGAAGAGCTTTAATCGGTTGTGAGTTGCCAAGTGTCACGCATTTGGCGCGCGGTTTCCAGTGGAAAAACGCCCCGATAAATGCAGCAGGATTTCGATTCGTCAAGCGGAAGGCGAAAGGGAATTGCCTGTATAAGCCAGCCGGCTCACGTGCGACTAGACACGGCGAGCCCGTTCTCCCTCTTCAATCAGTGCCCAGAATTGCTTGGAATTGGCCAGAGCATCCTCTTCATCACCGATCGGCAGGTTGGCCCGGAAAAGGAAATCTTGAAACGTATTCCGGTTCAGGACCCGGTGCACGATCACAGATTGGTGATCGTCGGAAACCTCAAAATAGAGGCGAACATCGCTCGCCCGGTAGCGATAGAGCGTTTTCCCGTCCCGCTCGATTTGGCCAAAAGGAGAGTCATGATCCTTTTCTTCCAGTCCTTCGAGATCTTCCGGGCGGACTTTAAATTCATTGAGGACTTCCAACTGCTCCAAGGTGGAGAGTTGGGAGATCTCGGCTGCACTGATTTCGTTGAAGATTACCTGAAACACAGAATAATAATCGACCGGGGACAGTGGAGAGACAAGCAATTTTAGGATTCGGGGTTTTTTCTGTTTCCGGTTGGGCACATCACCATTCCACTCGGGAAAGAGCTGGATATACTTTTTGCCCACGTCTCGAAGCTCAAGCGGCTCTCTTCTTGTATTCGGGGACCAGATTGGAACGGCGGCCCCAAAAAACTCCTCAACCGAGGACGCCAAGCAGGCCAAACGCGGCGACTCCGTAGCTTTTGGAGTAAAATCCTATCCCTACGAACATGATCCCGAAGACCAGTAGCGAATAGGTCAGAGCAAGGGCGGTGCAATATCTTTCGAAAGGCCTCTTGCAGAGGCCGACCTCGTCACGAATCTGGCCACCGAACCTGGTAAATGGATTGTAGGGGTTTCGCAGGGCCTCATTGACGTCCTTTAAGGTTTTGTTTTTGCAGCGAATACAGGTGTCGCCGGGGAGAGCTGCGCTCCTTGCTGCGTGCAGCTTGCCATTTTGTTGAAAGACTTTGGGATGAAGTCCGGGATCATCTTGGTCTTCTGGTGGAATGGGATTGGGTTCTGGAGTGTTCATGGATAAGTGCTTCTATTCCTAAAGCTCAATGAGTTAGGTTGCTTTCTCATGGGTGACCGTTCGGGCGCATTCACTTTCCTGTCTTTTTCTACGCATTTTCTACGAAAGTGTTTCTATGAAATAACAAGAAATGCGCCGTCGCGAGATTTCGCGTTGTGTGGTAATTCCTATTTCATGGTTTTGAGAATCCTTTCCCTGCTCGTTTTCCTCGGAATTTTCTCGTCGCATCACCTCCTCTCTGCGGAGGAGCGACTTCCTAACATCGTCATCATCTTTACCGATGACCAGGGGTATGGAGATGTCGGAGTCTACGGCGCGGAAGGCTACGAGACGCCCAATCTCGATCGCATGGCTTCCGAAGGTCGACGTTTCACACAATGGTACGCTGCCCAAGCCGTCTGCTCTGCTTCGCGAACGGGTCTTCTAACAGGTTGCTATCCGAATCGCCTCGGTATGCACGGTGCCCTCGGGCCGGGGAGCCGACACGGGCTCAATCCTGAGGAAACAACTCTGGCTGAAGTGTTCAAAAGCAAAGACTACGCCACTGCGATTTTTGGAAAATGGCACCTCGGCGACCACAGGAAGTTCCTCCCTCTACAGCACGGCTTTGACGAGTATTTTGGAATTCCCTACTCCAACGATATGTGGCCGCAGCACCCGACCGCGAAACATTTCCCACCGCTTCCGCTCTTTTCCGGGAATGATCGGCTTCGAACTGCCGATGAACACGACCAGAAAATGATGACGACCTGGCTGACGACCAAGGCTGTGGACTTCATCAACCGAAACCGAACCAATCCCTTCTTTCTTTATGTCCCGCATCCGCAGCCACATGTCCCGCTTTACGTGAGTGATCGTTTTGCGGGCACGACTGAGAATGGAATCTACGGAGACGTCATTGCAGAGATCGACTGGTCCGTCGGGGAGATTCTCAATGCTATCTCCACAAACGGCCTCGACGAAGATACCCTCGTCATTTTCACGAGTGATAATGGTCCGTGGCTCTCCTACGGAACGCATGCAGGATCCTCGGGTCCGCTTCGCGAAGGGAAAGGAACGGGATGGGAAGGGGGCTTTCGTGAGCCATGCATCATGCGCTGGCCCGGGAAAATTCCAGCGGGAACTGTCTGCGACACTTCCGGGATGAATATCGACCTTCTCCCCACCTTCGCGAAACTCATCGGAGGTGAGCTGCCGGAGAAAGAAATCGATGGCAAAGATATCTGGCCCATCCTCGCTGGCGAAGAAGGGGCTAAAAACCCTCACGATTCCTACTGGGTATTCTACAAGCAAAACGAACTTCATGCCGTGATCGACGACGGATGGAAGCTAGTTCTTCCTCATACCTATCGAACTCTTAACGGACGAACAGGCGGCACCGAGGGCTTGCCCGTGAAATACGAGAGCAACAAAACCGGAACCGAGCTCTACCACATTGCTGAGGACATCGGGGAGAGCAAAGATGTCGCCGCTGAGAATCCCGAGAAAGTCGCCGAAATGATGAAGCAAGTCGAAGCCGCTCGTGCTGAACTCGGAGATCGCCTCACCAAACGTGAGGGATCAGGCAACCGCGAGCCGGGACGCATTACCGAAGAGCAGTGGGTCGAACTTGATAAAATCCACTGGCCGAACGGAAATCCGCGGGCAAAGAAGAAGTGATCTGCTACATCTGCCATGGGCAAGGAGCTGCAGACGCTTTCTCCGAAATCGAAAGGCAAGCCGACGGGCAAAAGAAAGAAAGCGGAGCGTGATACACACCCGCAGCTTCAATCCAAGGGATTTGGATCGTCTATGTCTGCATTCCTCGCTCTCGGAGGAATCGTCGTCTGGTTCTGCCTGCGAGTTGCAGGTTAGCCGCCTTGCGAATCGCGCCGTGTTGCTTCGCTCTTGAGGCGCAGCGCATTCAGGCGGATGAAGCCGGTGGCATCGTCCTGATTGTATGCGTGCTCGGCTCCGCCTTCCATAGTAGCCACGTCCTCATTGTAGAGGCTGAGCTTGGAGCGACGACCGGCGGTAATGATGTTGCCTTTGTAGAGCTTCACCCGAACCTCGCCGGACACCGATTTCTGTGATTCGGTCACAAGTGCCTGGAGAGCTTCGCGCTCAGGGGCAAACCAGAACCCATTATAGACGAGCTTTGCGTATTCGGGGATCAATCCGTCACGAATGTGCATGACCTCGCGATCAACGGTAAGGCTTTCCATATGGCGATGGGCGTCGAGAAGGATGGTGCCCCCAGGCGTTTCGTAGATGCCACGGCTTTTCATGCCGACAAATCGGTTTTCAACCATGTCGATCCGACCGATGCCGTGTTTTCCACCGAGGAAGTTCAGGACACGCATGACGCCGTAGGGATTCAACAGAGTATAGTCACCCTCCCTACCCTGTTGGGT
>JAKMGR010000530.1 GCA_022424805.1 Verrucomicrobiales bacterium | reverse complement strand
ATACCACCTCGCAGTTGGAACCGGCATTGTCGAAATTTCTAAGGACCGTGTTTCGGTTTTGACCGACATGGCACTTGGAGAGCACGAGCTGGACGAAGAAGACGTCATTGAACAGGCACTCGAAAGAGCGCAGAAGGCAATGGAAGAAAAATCCGAGCCAGAGGATGTCGCGGCGGCTCAAGTGCTGATCCAGAAGCAACTCGCGAAGTTGCACGTGAAGCGGAGACGCCGTCGTCGTCACTGATTTTCGCTACGCGCGTCTTGCGTGTTACGCTAAAAACAGCGATTTTCTGGGCAATTTTTCCTTCTCCTGGAGTATACAGGGTAAAGGGGAATGCCAGATGCCACACCAGATGATCGCTACGAGCAGTTCGTAGCCTTGTTCACCCGCAACGAGCCGGGCTTGCGATCGTTCGTTCGTTCGCTTGTTCCTTCCTGGGACGATGCGGATGAGGTGATGCAGAATACGGGGCTCGTCCTCTGGCGGAAATTTTCTGATTTTACGTTGGAAAACGATCCGCAAACGGACTTCTTCCGTTGGGCCTGCGTTGTGGCGCGCTTCGAAGTATTGGCCTGGCGTCGCGACAAAGCACGGGACCGGCATATTTTTGACGAGGATCTGGTCGGCATGCTCGCGGAGGACGCGATGCGCGAAGAAAAGTCTCTCGCCGCCGAGCGAAAGGCGCTGGAGGTATGCCTCGCAAAGCTATCCGACAAGCAGCGGAAAATTGTCATGGCTGCTTATGAGCCTGGGGTTCGGCTCAACCGAGTTGCGGAAACGCTTGGCAAATCGGCGACTGCGTTTTACAAAATGCTTAATCGCACACGGAAGAGTCTGCTGGATTGTATTGAGTCGGTGAGTGGAGACCTGCGAGCCGAAGGGGGAGCTCAATGAGCGAAGCGGAGTTTTTCGAATTGGCGAATCGTTGGCTTAATGGGCAGTGCTCCGATGAGGAGTCCGCAGCGTTGGAAAAAATCCTGAAGGAGAATTCCAAATTTCGCACTGCTTTCTTGCGGCTGACGAATTTGGAAGTCGGCCTACGTGATCTGGGCTCTGGCACTGAGGAGGTTGCTGCGGTTCCTTTTGCCAAAACTTCCCAGTGGTCTAAGACAGCCGTCATTGGATGGGCTGTCGCTGCTTTGATAGGCGTGGCTGCAATTGTGATGTCCTCTCTTGATCCAAATGATTTAGACACGGAAGATGACTTTGCGGGTATTGACGAAAACCAGGAGGCAGATCATCCAGTAGCTGTTCTATCGAAGCTCGCTGAGGCGGTTTGGAGCGAATCCTCTCAGCACTCGCCAGCAGAAGGGGGAGCGATTGGTACTGGGATCATTGCCTTGGAATCGGGCTTGGTTCAGATCGATTTTTATGGTGGAGCTAGTGTAAGCCTATCTGGTCCGGCAGAATTGGAGTTGGTGAGCCATGAAAGTGCGATTCTTCATGCAGGAGTATTGACTGCGGATGTGCCTCCGGCTGCCCGGGGATTCGAAGTCAGGACGGGCGAAATTTTTCTGGAAGACCTCGGCACTCGCTTTGGCTTGTCCGCCGTGAGTGACAGCGAAGCAGAGTTGTATGTATTCGATGGCGAGGTTCGAGCAACCGGAGTCAGCGGTGATTCAATCCTCGTGGCAGGAGGAGAGGGGATGGAACTCAAGAATGGTAAGGCCATTCCTCAGGATTCGACGAAAACAGAGAAATATCCCCACATATCGGAGGTCTATGAAGGTGCCGGCTCTGAGGAAAGAGACCGATACTCCAATTGGCGTGAAGCAAGTCTGGAACTTCGGCAGGATCCGCGTCTCATCGCCTATTACGATTTTGAAAACCTTTCTGCCCAAACTCGACGACTCAAGAATCGAGCGCAGATTGACAAGGCAAGCGAACTTGACGGCGGCATCGTCGGCGCGCGAATGGCGGAAGGACGTTGGGCAGGCAAGACTGCGCTCGACTTCCGAGGGGAGGGGGACCGGGTTCGGTTCGAAATTCCTGGCGAATGGAATGCGGTGACGCTGTTTGCCTGGGTTCGGATTGATGCTCTTGATCGCCATTTGAGTTCGCTATTCCTGACCGACTTTTTTGATCCCAATGAGTTCCATTGGCAAATTTCTTCGAAAGGAGCCCTTCACTTTGCAACGAGTCCGGAAGGAGTGATTGACATTCCAAAGCACAATCGGCGTTTTTACTCGGATATTTTCTGGAATCCGAAAATGAGTGGTCGCTGGTTTTTCCTGGCCACTACCGTCGATTGCGAAAAGAATGCCGTTCAGCATTACATCAATGGCGAGCCCGTTGGATTCAGTGGTGGAACCAATCGGAAAAAGCCGCTCACACATTTTCAAATCGGAAAAGCGGATCTTGGGAATTGGAGCGACCCTATCTGGCCTGAAGCCGCCATCCGAACGTTGAACGGTCGCATCGATGAATTTGCTATCTTTCAGGAAGCTCTGATTGCGGAGGAAATCCGTAAATTGTACGTAATTGGAAAACCATGAGGAAAATTTTTCAAAGCCTGCTGATTGCCACAATGCTGGCATCGAGCATTTCCATTGCGGAGGAAATCAGCGAAGGCGAAAAGTTGTTCGCGCTTCGTGTGAAGCCGCTTTTCGCAGAGAAGTGCAATGCCTGTCATGGCGATGAGCCGGATAAGATCAAGGGCGACTTTGATATGCGAACGCGGGAGGCGATGCTGAAAGGCGGAGAATACTTTGCCGAAGATGTAATCCTTCCCGGAAAGGGTGAAGAGAGCTTTCTCTACATCACGACGACGCGAACGGAGGAGGATTACGAAATGCCGCCGAAGGAAGCGGACCAGCTGACGGAGGAACAGCAATGGTGGATTCGGGACTGGATTAGTGAAGGAGCACCCTGGGTGGCTGATGATCGGGTTGCCATGATTCAGAAGAAATATGCAGAGGGGGAGTTGGTCGCTACCTCGAAAGCACTTTCCGAAGATTGGCAGAATCGACGTTACGAGGAGAAAAAGCTCTGGGCCTATCGTCCGATTAAAGTCACC
>JAKMGR010000521.1 GCA_022424805.1 Verrucomicrobiales bacterium | reverse complement strand
TTACTCACCGCAGTGTGCTTCTGAACGAGCCCCTCCGCCTTCCGGTCCTCTGAGAGCAAACAAATCCCGGCGGAAATCGCTTCACGCGGATTGCGTGCAGATACCTTGGTTCCCTCCACAAAAACCTCGCCGGCATCGCATCGTTCCGCACCGGCAACCAGTCGCATCGTTTCAGTTCTCCCAGCTCCGACCAATCCGAAGAAACCGACAATCTCTCCGGCCCGAACCGAAAAGGAAACATCGCGCACTAAATTTCCTTGGGAAATGCGGTCGACCCGCAGCTTCTCCTCTCCCATTTCGATGGATCGCGGAGGAAACTCCTTTTCCAGCGAGCGTCCTACCATCAACTCGATGAGTTTCTCACGACTGGAATCCGAAACCCTGCCCTCACCCACCGTCTTTCCATCGCGCAGCACGAGAAATCGATCGGCGATCTCGTCGATTTCTTTGAGCCGATGACTGATATAAATGATCCCAATCCCTTCCTTGCGAAGCTCCCTGACAATGACAAAAAGCTTCTCCACCTCTCGATCTGTCAGCACTGCACTTGGCTCGTCCATTACGAGGATACGAGCATCAAAACTCAACGCCCGCGCAATCTCCACCGCCTGCTGGCGAGCCACCGACAGATCACCACACCGTTCCTCGGGATCAATATCCAGACCCAAACGAGCGAGCCACTCCCGCGCCAGCTTCGTTTCAGTTCGATGATCGATTTTTCCAAAACGAGTTCTTTCACGCCCGAGGAAAAGATTTTCCCGCACCGTCATCCCCGGTACGAGATTGAACTCCTGGTGAATCACAGCAATCCCGGAGTCGCGCGCCGCTCGCGCGGAATCAATTGCAACACTTTCCCCATCAATCTTGATTACCCCTTCGTTCGGCTGATGCGCTCCGCTGAGCATTTTAATCAGCGTGCTTTTCCCAGCGCCATTTTCACCTAACAAAGCTAGAACTCTTCCTCCATGCAAAGTGAGATCCACTCCATCGAGAGCCTTCACCCCGGGGAAACGCTTCCCGATTCCACGCATCGAAAGAAGCGGTGTGCCATTATCGGAATCTGCCATCAGATATTCAAATCCTGCAGCGCCGGGAACTCAGCACGCCAGTTACGCACGGTTTCCAAATCGATCTCGGCCGAGAAAGCTTCATCCTTGGCACCCGCATCTGCAACGATTTCTCCCCAAGGATCAATGATGATACTTCGGCCGGGATATTCCAGGTTCGGATCCGAGCCCGTGCGGTTCACGCCGATGACATAGGCCAGGTTCTCAATCGCCCGCGCCCGCAGAAGGGTGACCCAGTGCTCCACCCGAACCGAAGGCCAACTCGCGATAACAACAATGAGTTCTGCTCCCTTTGCCGTCGCCCGGCGAAAGAGTTCTGGAAAGCGAAGGTCGTAACAGATCAGTGGCGCGATTTTCCAATCCTGCCATTCGAATACGGAAACCTCGGTTCCGTTTTCGTAATGCTCCGATTCACCGGTGTAGCGGAACGTACGATTCTTTCGGTAGCGCCCCAATTCCGTGCCGTCAGGAGCGAAAGTGATCAGTTCGTTGTATCCTTTCCCTTTCCCTTCCCCACGCCTGACCAAACCACCAAGAGCTGCCGCATTTTGTTCCCTCGCCAACTTACGGAGAAATACCTCCGTCGGTAAATCGTCCGGCTCCGCCGTGGCATCGACATTCATACTGAAGCCTGAGCTGAACATTTCCGGGAGGATGATGAGATCCGAGCCTCCCGAGTCGGCGAGTAATTCGCGAGCCCGATCGTAATTTGCATCGCGATCTTCCCAGACAAGATTCCACTGCAGGCCGGTGATTTTCATTCGGAGGAAAGGGAAGCTTAACAGGGTTAGGCCGAGGACTCAACAGGGTATAAAATCCGACTGGACAGGGAATTATGAAGGTTCAACAATTCAGGCAATACGGAGATTGCCTCTTCATTTTTGCCGATTCCGCGCGACAGCGCGTGGAGGGGCAAACTCAGTGTTGCCCACGATTCAACAGAGACTGTTAAAACTACCTGAGGTTTTCCTCACAAAAACACTTTCCCCGCACCTTCCATCGACTGCAAGGCAGCTTCGAGGACGCGGATGATTTTGATGTTATCATTCAGGTCGGGAGTGATACGCTCACCGCTTTTCACAGCTTCGAGGAAGTCGGCAGCAGCGTGCACGAAGCCGTGTTCGTATCCGATGATGTGCCCGGGAGGCCACCAGGCGTTCGCGTATTCATGGCAACGTTCGGTCACGAGGATATCGCGGAATCCCTTCAGATGATCAGGATCACTTTCGCTGTAAAACTTGATCCGATTCATGTCTTCCATGTCCCAGGTGATGGCGCCTTTTGATCCGTAGATTTCAAAAGTGTGGCGATTTCTGCGACCGGTTGCGTAGCGGGTCATTTCGATCGTGGCGAGAGCTCCATTTTTGAATTCCCCGATGAGGTTTGCGGCGCACTCCACTTCGACTTGTCCCGTCTGCGACGGATCGGATGCAAGCGGACGCTCCTTGTTGAATTGCTTCCCGTCGCAAGTGAGATGAGCAAAATCTCCAACGAGATAATGAGCAAGATCAACGGCGTGCGAACCGAGATCCCAGAGCGGCCCGGCAGCGGCGGTGTCTTTTTTCAATTTCCAATCGAGCGGATGATCCGGATTTGCGAGCCAGCTTTGCTGGTAGGCTCCGCGCCAGTGGTAGATTTTTCCGATCTCGCCGTCAT
>JAKMGR010000510.1 GCA_022424805.1 Verrucomicrobiales bacterium | reverse complement strand
TCTATGCGGTCTCCCCTGGGCATCCTTTTCCGAAGAGCTACAGAATACCCTGCTCGATGAGATGTTCGAGATTCTGCCTCCGGGCGGAAAATTCGCCACCTTCGCTTACTGGCAGGGACTGGCATTGCCGGCTGGGCTGCGGTTCCGACGCGTTCTGCGGCAGCATTTTTCTGAGGTCGAGCAGAGCCCAACGGCATGGAAGAATTTGCCGCCCGCTTTTGTGTATCGATGTGTGAGGTAGTGAGACCTTCCTCGCGGCAGCCGGGATCTTGGATCTTGGATCTTGGAAGCCGAATGGCCTATTCCGATTTCGCCCGGAGCGTATTTTCAAGCAGAAACGCCAAAAACTCCTCCGGGATGGGGGCTTCGAAATTCACTTCCTCGCCGCTCACTGGATGACGAAACCTCAGCTTCCACGCATGAAGCAAAAGTCTCTCGACTCGCACCTTGGCTTTTTTTGATCCGTAGATTTCGTCTCCTAGAATGGGGGCGCGAAGGCACTCCTTCAAATGCACTCGGATCTGGTGGGTGCGCCCTGTGTGAATGATGCAGGAAAGACTGGCCCATTTCCCACCGGGATCGGATCGCAAGACTCGATAGTGGGTGACGGCTTCTTTTCCGGCGGGCTCTTCGAGCACCGTCATCTGCTGCCGATTTCGCGGGCTACGCCCGATGCGATTGGTGATGGTTCCCTCTTCATTCACAGGAAGGCAGGATGTCACGGCGAGGTATTCTTTTCCTGTCTCACGACCGGAAAACTGCGCGACAAGCGAATGGTAGGCGGTCTCGCTCTTAGCGGCGACGAGACAACCGGAGGTATCTTTGTCAAGTCGATGAACGATGCCTGGGCGGTCTTCTCCCGCGAGTTCGCAGAGCTTTCCATCGCAGTGATGCAGCAGAGCATTGACGAGTGTGCCGCTGAGGTTGCCCGAACCGGGATGAACAACAAGTCCGCTCGGTTTGTTGACGACAACGATGTCCTCGTCTTCGAACAAGATCGGAACGGTAATATCTTCGGGAAGAACTTCAGTCGGTTCCGGTTCGGGAGCATCGACGGAAATTACGTTTCCTTCGGCGAGAGCATGTCGCGGTTTCACTCGCACTCCATCAACGAGAACAGCCCCATCTTTGATCCATTGCTGCAGAGCGGAACGGGAAATGGTCTCACCTTTCGCCTCCAGGGCTTGGGGAAGAAACCGATCAAGGCGAAGTCCGGCGCCTTTACTGGAAACGACAATATCCAAAACGATCAATCCAGTTTCGGCGTGTAGATGGACAATTCGCCGTTTATGCGCAGGTCTTCGACCATCTGCGAGGTCGAGAGTGTCTTATATCTGCTGAGGGGAACAATGGTAAGTGCCATCTCGGTTCCGATTTCGCGCTTGGCGGCGCTGGTATATTTTTTACACGTCGAGTCCCGCGGCACAGAGGCGGTGAAAGTCTTCCCATTCCAGTTCCAGCGAGGAGTCAGCCTCCTGGATGGCCTGCATCGTAACTTCCGCAATTTGCTCCCGTGCTGCCGTCAGGGAACGGCTCACGCGGGTCTGATCACATTGCCACATATTTGCAATAACTGACTGACTGATTCCGTGAAGATAGGAAAGTTTGAGCATGAGGAGGACATCCGGATCAAGCGAGTCGAAAGCTTTCTTGATGGAGCGCCCCATAAGCTCAGAAAGGTCTTTGTCGAGAAGGTTTTCTCCGAGATCGTTGCCCTCAACCTTATCAAATCGATCACCGCTACGATCATCCTCGTCGTCGTAGACGGGTAAATCTCCACGGAACTTGTCGCGGCGTTTCAGATCGAGCCAGCGGTTCCAGGTGATTCGAATCATCCAAGTGGAAAGAGATGAGCGCCCCTCGAATTTTTCCAGCAGCGGACGGGTCTGCCCCTTTTTCCCTGCTCCGAAACACTCTGCAATGATGTCGGCGACGAGGTCCTGTGCCTGCACCCGATCAACCCCTCGAGACATCATGACGCGCTCTAGCATGGGTTGGTATTCTTCCTGAAATTCCCGGACGGCGTCAACGTCTCCGTTCACAGCCCGGTCCACCAAATCGAGATCGGCGGCGTGCTTCAGGGGCTTAATTTCAGCGGTCGGACTACTCATGCAAAACACTTCCGAACTATCCATGAACTCGGAGATTATTCAACGATAACAAACAGAATCGAAGTCGAAAATGCCGAATATGCGGAGATTAATCGGAAACGGAATCGCGGAG
>JAKMGR010000464.1 GCA_022424805.1 Verrucomicrobiales bacterium | reverse complement strand
CTCCAGAGTTCGGCGATATCGACTTTTTTCCACGAGACGTAGTTGGATGGCATGGGCGGTTTGACTTCCACTTCGACGATTTTCTCGACAACCTTTTCGACGATTTTCTCGACGGGAACTTCGACGACCTTTTCCACTACAGTCGGTTCGATCGGAGTTACCGGTTGCGGATTTTTCGCTTCGTCGACGCCGAGGAGAGAGGCAATGCCCTGCTTGATTTTCCCGCCCGAGTTAGTGGCATCAATGATGATGAGGGAAAGAATCAAGACGGCGAGTCCGGCCAGTGCCGCAAGGACAAGTGGTCCGAGGTAGCCACCTTTTCGCTTGATAGGTCGACGGTCCGCGTTGGCAGGATCGTCCGAAATGAAAAATTCTTCTTTGTCGCTCATTGTCGGAAAACGGGAGGGATTCCTGTGGGCCAGAATTCGTTCAGAAACGAGGAGAAAAAATCTCCCTCCCGCGGTATTCTAGCCCCGGATGACTATCAATCAAATCACAGAACAAGAGCCGTTCACGACTGCGGATGGATCGACGATTCGCAGTATCCTCGACCGGACGAACGCACCTGTTGAAAACCAGAGCCTTGCCGAGGCAACTCTGCCGCCGGCGGGGGCAACAGAAAGGCATTTTCACAACAAGAGTGAGGAGTTGTATTTTATTCTCGAAGGCAGCGGCAGAATGGAGATTGATGGGGATATGCGGGAGGTGGGTCCCGGTGACGCTATTTTGATTGCACCCGGGGCCTGGCATCAAATCATCGCAGGAGAGAGCAACCTCCGCTTTCTATGCTGCTGCGCTCCGCCCTACTCGCACGAAGATACGTTTTTTGCATAGAATTTCTGAAATCTTCGCTTAGTTTCGGCATCTGAAAGGTCGACAACAAGCCATGAAATGTATCATCCTGTCTTTCTCTCCACTGCTTTTTGTGAGTGTTTTCGCCAGTTGTGCCTCGAATGATCGATTCGAGGTTGGTGGTGTGCCGAAGTGGATTTCACGTGGAGGTAAAATCTCTGAAGAGCCATCTCCTCGTCAGCCTGATAACGCAGTCATCCTTCATAAGCGTGTGTCCGGTCCGGTTCGATTTTCCTTCAATACTGATGATTATCGATATCCTGCACCGCCCAAGAAAAAGGTGGAGAAAGTCGATACCCGTGACCCCCTTGAACAAGGTCGTGACCGTCGTATCAACCGTCTCGTCCGATAGACTGATCTCGCCCCGTTACTTATGGCGGGCTATTCCACCTTCGAGACGATTATCCCGGTGCGCCCGGATGACATCGACATGAACCAGCATGTTCATAACTCGAAGTATTTCGACTATGTGCTCGCCGCTCGATACGACCAGATGGAGCGCTGCTACGGGTTGTCGATGGAAGCTTTTCTCGAGCGCGGATTCAGCTGGGTTGTTCGTGCTTCTTATATGGAGCACAAGCGACCTCTTCGAATTGGTGATCAGGCAGTCGTGAGAACGCAGGTCGAGGAGATCCGATCTCATGGAGTGAAAGTCGGATTTACGATCGACAAGGAGGGCGATCAAAAGACGGTCGCCAAAGGTTGGCTAGACTATGTCATGGTCGACGTCGAGGCGGGACGGCCAAAGTCGATTCCCGAAGATATTATCGAAATATATTCTGTTTAATCATGGACCGTGACGAAGCTGTAGATAAAATCGAGGCCGCCTGCAAGGTCATCGCTTTGGAGATGATGAAAGTGACGCCCGCGGCGCGAAATCTTGGTGACGAAGAAGTCACTGCAAACATCGTAAAGGCTTCCTATCAGCTCACGGTGGAACTGGAGGTAATCAAGAAGAAGCTGATCCAGCTCAAGGGGCGGGATGATTCGAGTGAGCTGTGAGGAGCGGTCACAGCATTGCCTCAGTCATTCGCAGCGCTTCCACATTTGCCTTCACGTCGTGAACGCGATGCAGCGGAATTCCGAGCTCTCTCGTCAGCGATGTAACAGCGACGGTTGACCAGTCTCGCTCGTCGGCTTGATCTGTCCCCGTTAGCGTACCGAGGAAGGACTTTCGGGAAATGCCGAGGAGAAGAGGCCTCTCACCGACGATGATTAGATCGGCATGACGGAGCAGTTCAAGATTGTGTTTGAGAGTTTTTCCGAAGCCGATGCCCGGATCAAAGACAATCGCTTCTTTGTCGACGCCTGCCGCGTTAAGGGTGGTGAGACGCTCTTCGAAAAAGGCTCCAATTTCGGTGACGACGTTATCGTAGGTCGGATCGGTCTGCATCGTTCGTGGATTGCCGAGCATGTGCATAACGACGCAGCCAGCATTCGTTTCCGCGGCGACATCGATCATGGCAGGATCACGAAACCCGGTAACGTCGTTGATAATGGCAGCCCCAGCCTGGATCGC
>JAKMGR010000672.1 GCA_022424805.1 Verrucomicrobiales bacterium | reverse complement strand
AAGAGAAAATCCCCCTTTTACATCCTGCAAACGGCAATCACCACCACCTCCAATTCGAAACTTCAGCAAATGGCCGAGACTATCTCATTCAAGTCAACGAATTGACCGCTGAGTCGTCCCTGCGTCCTGCTTACCAGATTGCCGCGTTTCCACTCGACCAATTGCACAGCGACCTTGCCGATCTTCGCATTCGAGGCTCCGGGATCGGTGCCGGCGTGCTCATACTTGGACTGGGAATCTGCTGGCTCCTCGCTCACAGCCTTTCGACTCCACTGAAGAAGCTGGCAAAAGGAACTGTAGAAATTCGAAGCGGAAATCTCGATCATCGTGTCGAGGTGACCTCAGGCGATGAAGTTGGAGAACTCACCGCCTCCTTCAACGAGATGGCGGAAGAGCTGAAGCAAAAAGCACTCTTCCGGGAACTGCTGGGAAAAGTCAGTGACGAGAGCGTCGCCCAGGCACTTGTCAGCGGAACCCTCGATCTTGAACTAGGGGGCGAACTCAAGGAGGTAACCGTTCTCTTCTGCGACATTCGAGGCTTTACGGCAATGACCGAACACATGCCACCAACAGACGTGATCGCAATGCTCAACGAACACATGACGGCAATGACCGAAGTCGTCCGAAGCTACTACGGAGTTGTCGATAAATTTGTCGGAGACGAAATCATGGCTGTCTTTGGCGCCCTGAAATCCTATGGTGATGATTCGCGGCTCGCCGTAGAGTGCGCTCTGGGGATGATCCAGAAACGCATCGAACTCAACCAGAAGCGGAGTGTGGAAATCAACATTGGAATCGGCGTCGCCACCGGAGAAGCCGTTGCCGGATGCATGGGCTCAAACGACCGCCTCAATTACACCGTGCTCGGTGCAAGGGTAAACCTCGCAGCCCGGTTGTGCAGCGCAGCCGGACAGATGGAGGTCGTCATCGATGACAAAACTTTCGAATCAGTAAGAGAAGATGCCAATGCAAAGCTCCTGCAGGACCTCAAGCTGAAAGGTTTCGCTAACTCGGTAGTAGCCTATCAGATCCACGCCCTTTCGGAACGAGCCGAAGTCGTAGAACAGATTTCCTAGTAGGTTCTACAGATGAGCCCTGTTACATCACTGGCCCAACAGGGTTAGTTCATAGACTCAACAGAATTGGGTCACACCTTTTTCAGCTTGCTGATTCGACCTGTGGCAACCCACTCAGCTACGTAGATGTCGCCGTTCGGAGCAAAACAGGCGTCGTGCGGATGGATGAATTTCCCATCGACCCAAGCTTCCGAGTTCCGGCGCATCGCATTCTTGTCGGCGGTAACTGACTTTCTCCACTCGGGATCTTCACCGAGATGAATGACCTTGTTTTCTTTGTCCAGCAAAGTGACTCGCGCACTGAGGTCAGGCACAAGAAGAAGATCGCCGAGGCAGTCGAGGTTAGCTGGGAGTATGAAACCATCCAAGGTCTGTCGGTGCTTGCCATCCAGATCAAACCACTGCAGCCGCTTGTTGGCACGATCAGCTACAACCATGAGGACTTCGTCACCGTTTCGGTCATCAATCCAAAGTCCGTGAGGGGTATTGAATTTCCCGTCTTCTTTCCCACTGGAACCAGTCATTCCTTTCCACTCACCGTTAGCATCGTAATGATGAACGGTGTGCGCGCCATAGCCATCAGCGAGAAGAAATCCACCATCGTCGAGAAAGGCGAAGTTAGTCGGCATGAATCGGTCGCGGCCCCACACTTTTTTTGGGTTTGTATCCTCTCCCTTTGCGTAGATGCCCGATTCCATCGGCGCGTATTTCTGCCAGACGACTTCACCATCGAGAGTGAGCTTGGCGAACGTTTTCAGCATCTGATAGCCGGTTACGTAGAGAAACTCGCCATCGGCTTCTTTGCGCACCTCAAGGCCATGTCCCCCACCCTGAAACTGGTTTCCGAATGCCTTAATGAAGGTGCCGTCTTCATCGAAAACAAAGATTGCCGGATGGTCCTGCTGGGAATGATCTCCCTCATGAATAACATAAAGCCGGTTATCGCTGTCGACCGCGACATTGTGCGTAATCTGGAAAGTGTATTTATCAGGAAGCGTCACCCAGTCCGTCAGGATCTCGTATTGGTATTCCCCTTCTCCAAGAATAATGCCACTGCTTCGTGTTGGCGCTTTCTTGCAGGAAGTAATCAAATTCACGCTGCCGAGGGCGGCCAGAGACGACGTGCCCAGAAATTTGCGTCGGGAAGTGGTGATCGAATCATTCATGCGCCAAAAAACTACGCGAAATCACGCCACCATGTAAATGGCAGAATCAAAAGCGGGAAATCACGAGCCACTTCGAATTTCCGCGAGTACCCTATCCACCACTTCTTCAGCGGTGAGGTCAGAACTGTCGACGACGATAGCCCCTTTCGGGATTACGAGGGGCGAAGCTTTACGGCTGGAGTCAATTCGATCGCGCTTGGCAATACTGTCGACAATACCCTGTGCTCGGCGACGCTGCTCGCGGACTTCAGGTGATGCGTCGATGTAGAATTTCCACGGGGTATCGGGAAAAACGACCGACCCGATATCACGACCCTCCATGACGACTCCTGATTCATAGGCGTATCGGCGCTGCTCGGCAA
>JAKMGR010000459.1 GCA_022424805.1 Verrucomicrobiales bacterium | reverse complement strand
CTGTCAGGTAAAACGAGATAGCGATCATCCAGTTGATCAAAGGTGGTTTGTTGGAGTAAACCTCACCTGCGATTCGGGGGACGATCCAGTCGCCGGTATCGAGCATTTCCTGGGACGGGAGGATTCGCCGCGCTTCTTCGCCTCGAAGCTCTTGCGATCCGAGCAAAGTCAGATAGATCATCGCCCAGATCAGGCAAAGAAAAGCGATGGCCTGCCACAATTTCATTCGACGCGCACTTACAACTAGACGTCCTCTATTGCAAATCCTTTCACCGCAGATGCGCCGGTTTTCGGTTTTGCTAGGCAACTGGCAGACAAGGTAATCTTCGTTTATGGAATCTCCCGAAACTTCCCGTCGTCGTTTTCTCAAAACTTCCACTGCAGTTGGTGCCGGTACTGCCGTGGCGCCCAATTTATTGCTCGGTCAGGCCAAAGGGGCAAACGAGAGATTCCGTGTCGGAGTCATCGGGCTGAGTCGCGGTCGGGGGCATATCAAAGGCTATCAGGATGTTCCGAATGCCGAAGTCGCTTACATTTGCGATGTCGATGAAAACCGACTCGCATCTACCGCCAAGCAAATGGCAGATAAGAACCAGGGAACTCCCGAGGCCGTCGGGGATTTTCGTAGGATTCTCGATGACCCGGACATCGATGCCGTATCTATCGCGACACCGAATTTCTGGCATACGCCTGCCGCTATCACCGCATGTAAAGCAGGTAAACATGTCTACGTCGAGAAGCCCGGAAGCTACGATGCTCACGAGGCGATGACGCTGGTGAAAGTCGCCAAGGAAACGAATCGACAGGTGCAAATGGGAGCGCAGCGGCGCTCGTATCCTGCCATGATTGAAGCCGTGAAAAAGCTTCGCGAGGGAGTCATCGGTGAGCTTCGCTACGCGCGCTGCTGGTATAGCAGTACGCGACCTTCCATTGGCAAGGGGAAGATCGGAGAGCCACCGGCCGAGCTGGATTGGACGATGTGGCAAGGACCGGTTCCCGAAGCTCCCTACAAGAGCAACCTTCTTCACTACAACTGGCACTTTCACTGGCTCTACGGAGGAGGTGAGCTTGCCAACAACGGAGTTCACGCTCTCGATGTGGCGCGCTGGGCGATGGATGTAGCTTATCCAAACCGAGCCACTTGCATGGGGGGGCGCTATCATTATGATGACGATCAGGAGACTCCTGACACCACCACCGCGGTCTACGACTACGGCGATGTCGGTATTAGTTGGGAAGCAAGTTCCTGCCACAGGAGAAAGCCTGAGCAACAGAGCTTCGTTACAGTTTATGGAGATGGAGGGAAGTTGGACTTCACTTCTTCGAATTACGCGATTTACGATATCGACGGAAAAGAGATCGCCAAAAATACCGATCCACCGAGCGACATTCCTCACTTCACAAACTTTGCGAATTCCGTGCGGGAGGGGGAGGAGCTGAACCTGCCGATTTCGGAAGGGCAAATCAGTGCGATGCTCTGTCACCTCGGGAATATGGCCTACCGCACCACCGGAGCCGTCAATGTCGATTCCGAGACCGGAAAGCTGATCGACAATCCCGAGGCTCAGAAGCTATGGGGCCGTCCCGAGTATCGAGCCGGTTGGGAAGTGTAGCGCCGACAAGTCGGCGAACGTTTGACGTTGAGCGTTCTGCGCATCGGCGCCGCCCCTTTCAAGTCCAGGTGAGATTTTTGGTCTCGTCGTTTTCGGGGTGGCTTTTGTCGAGTGCCCGAAGGGTAATGTTCATTCCCGTGGCTGATACAGCTGCTTTGAGCCATCCATTAGGGCGCTTTTCGTCGAATAAGTAAGCGACCGGTGGCTGGTTGATCAGGTGGATGTCTCCACTTGCCTTTTTAAAGCCGTAGTTGTGGGAGTGCCCGTAGACGTAGGCCTTCACCCACGGCTTGGAACGTAGCAGGTCCATAAACTCAACCGTATCTGTAATGCCGGTAACGCGCGCGTCAGAATCCTCTGGCATGTATTGTGGATAGTGGTGCCCAACGATAATGGCCGGTTTGCCGGACCGGCGGTCGAGTTCGCGGGCCAACCAATCGCGTTGTTTGGCTCCAATTTCTCCGGTTACGTTGTCGACGATCTGGAGAGTATCGACGAGAAACCAATTAGCGGATTCAGATTCCACGATAGCGAGATGCTTCTCTATAGTTGCTTCGCTTTTCGGTGTTTCCGCCTCTGGGAACAGCTCGTAGAAAGGGCCTCGGTCATCATGATTTCCCATCGTGAGGTGAATGGGGATTCCAGAATCAAGGAGTGGTTGCAGGAGCGGGCGCAGTGTCTCGTAGTCTCCGCGCAGGCCTTTCAGGTAGGCGCAATCACCATTGATTACCGCAAACTGCGGGTCTCCATTTGTTTTTGCTTCCTCCAGAATCTCTGCCACGACCCGCATTACATTTTCTGCCATGACGGCTCCTCGGGCTTCTTTCTTTCGGTCCGCGTCGACGTGGGTATCGGCAAGAAGTGCGAACCACGGCTCTTCTCGCGAGGAAGCGATTCCTACTGCTGAGGCTGATGCCGCAAGAGTAGCAGTCTTCAGAAACGAACGACGTCCAGATGAAGGGATGAGAGATACAGGCATGGCGAACCATATGGTCGGATCGGTTCTCAATTCAACATTCAACTCTGCCGGATTGGCTTACCTGTTCCACCACCGCCGGGAGTCTCGATGCGGAGAACATCTCCTCGTTTTGCTTCAATGCGGACAGCCCCCGGTAATGCCGCTCCATTTAGAAACTGTTTTCCGCACTCTCCGCATTCGCCACCGCCGATGCCGAAAGGCTTTTCGATGCGGTGTTGGGTCAAGAGTGATACCTGCAGCGACTCGAGGAACTCCACTTCGCGAATCACGCCATCGCCGCCGTGCCATTTTCCCTTTCCGCCTGATCCGCGTCGGATCGAAAATTCACGCAAGCGAACTGGATAGCGACTCTCGAGAATCTCCGGGTCGGTAATCGCGGTGTTCGTCATGTGAGTATGAATCCCGGAAGTTCCGTTGTAGCCGGTGCCGGCACCGGATCCTCCGCAGATGGTCTCGTAGTAACCGAAGCTTTCGTTGCCAAAGAGAAAATTATTCATCGTTCCCTGGGAGCAGGCCTGGAATCCGAGAGCGCGGATCAGACAATCGACGACGCGTTGGCTTGTTTCGACATTTCCTCCTACCACGGCAGGAGAGTCGGTTGCATCTTCTGAAAACTCGGGATTCAGAAAACAGGTTGGCAGAACGACGTCGACCGACTCCAGCATGCCCTCGTTGAGAGGAACCTGGCTCTGCGTCCAGAGCCGCAGCACGTAAAGGATCGCGCTCTGCACAATCGCAGGCGTCGCATGGAGATTCGAGGGGTGGCTGCTTCCCGTTCCGGTGAAATCGATCACCAGTCTTTCCCCGTTCCGTGAAACGGAAACAGCGATGGGAGTTCCGTCGTCGAGTTTTTCAGTCGCTTCTCCGTGGCGGAACGCAATCGCATCGAGGTGATACTCCAGTGCGTCGAGACTCTGGCTTTTCAGCGTGCTCATGTGCTCGCTCACTTTTTCGCCACCATGATCTGAAAGAAGTCCCTCAAAGAGAGATTGCCCGCGGCGATTGGCGGCTAGCTGAGCATTCAGGTCAGCGATATTGTCCCGGAGATTCCGAGTGGGAAAGTGAGCTTCGGTCAGGAGTTTTTCGATCGTGGAAAAACAATCGTCACCTCCATCGATGAGCAGGGTGGGGG
>JAKMGR010000432.1 GCA_022424805.1 Verrucomicrobiales bacterium | reverse complement strand
TCAGACTTGGCCAGTTTTCGGGAGACCAATCGATGGATTTTTTTGCCATGGGAAAAACTTTCTACGGATCAGTTACCGGTCGTGACATCGAGAGAAGAAACAAATTCGTCGAACTGAGCAGCGTTGGCTTCGACCAACCTACGAGGTCCCGTCATTTTGACGAAGATGGCGCCCGTATCGGCAGAGAGAATAACGCCGAGAAGGCGATAGTCTTTCTGCGCGCCGGAAGCACCCATCCCGGTGAAATCTCCGTCGACGGACATAAATGTGGCAGGCTGGCCAAAGAGCTTTTTCTTGGGCAGAGCAAATACATCTTCATCGCTGAGCGGGTCAGCTCCCATTTGCTTCCGCCAACGATTTACATTGGCTGAGAGGCCCCCGCCAGCTCCGGGAAGGCGAGCCACGTAGCACTCGCCCTCACCGTTTTCTCCGAAGGAAATATTCACGTCCCGCATCATGGAGCGCCCTTCATCAGTCCATCCTTTGGGAGTCGCGTAGACTAGTCTTGGACCGGTGCTTTGTCCAGCATCAGCCGAGGAAGCAGGGCGAGTCTGGTAACGAAAGCGCTCGCGGCTCGTGTCGACAAGTTTGAAATCACGATGGGCATCGGGGATTTCGCGGACGACGATGTCGGAGCCTTCCGGGCCCATATCAGAGTCGTTGCAACTGGACAACATCATAGCTGGGATGGCTATGCCGAGACACTTGATTGCTTGAAGGCGCAAATTCATATGTGAAGGGACCTCGGATTCCCGAGTTGTCCACGGTTGATAATGATACGAGCGCGATTCAATTTGAGTTCCGTTGTCAGAGTAAACTCCGCAACTTTCGGCTGCATTACGCTTTTTTCTTCTTGGCAGGAGCTTTCGGGGCCGACTTTGCTTCCGGTTTAGGCGTTTCTTTCGGCTTATCAGCCGCCGGCTTGGGAGCAGGAGTCTTGGGTGCAGCCTCGGGCTTTTTGGTTCCGGCCTTTGCTTTGCCGGCCGCCTTTGGTGAGGGCTTGGTGGCTGGCTTTGATTCCGGTTTCGCAGCCGGTTTTGGTTCCGGCTTTTTCTCCGCTTCCGCAGGCTCCTTTTTCTCGGGCTCGGTAGTTTTGGCAGGTGCTGCTGTAGTCAGATCCACACCGGTGTTGATTTCCAGGTTCACCGAACGTTCGTAGGCTTTGGCCTCGCCAGCGTCGACATTGGTCTGCCAGAGGTAAGCCTTGCGGAGCAGAGGCATTTTTTGAAAGGACTCGAAAACGCCGTTTCCGACCTTGGTGCCGTAGAGGTTCAGGTATTCCAGCTTCGGCATGCTTCCGAGCTTGGCGATCCCCGCTTCGGTGACGCTTGTGTTTTCGAGATGAAGTCGCTCCAGCCCGTTCATCTTCCCGATCACGGCGAGACCTTCATCGGTGACCTGACTTCTCGCGAGGTCGAGCCAGGCGATGCGATCAGCGACCGGTTCAAGCATTTTTACCTGATCGTCGCCGAACTCTTTCGCTGCGTTAATTACGTTGATGCGGAGACGATCGTCCTCCGCAGAAATTGGCATGACGGAAAAGTGATACTTGTCAGCCGCAACAGCAATGTCATCCATGCGCTGCTTTTGCTCGTCGGGGGAAAGGGTGTTCCAGACCGAGGTAAGGGCGATCGAGGTAGTCTCGACGGCCTCCTCTTCGCTTAAATGCAGCGCCTCGACTGCGAGTGCTGCGACCTCGATTCCGGGTTCGTCGCCGAGTTGAGCAATCGTTGTTTCGGTTTTTGCACCCGCTGCAATCCAGAGGCTGAGGATTTTGATTTCTTCCGCTGTGAGAGGATCGCCTTTTGGAGGCATGAACTCGTCGTGATCTTCTCCGAGTGTGACGCGGACGATCATCTCGGATTCGGTTGCGTCACCGGGGACGACGGTTGGGAAATCAGATCCTTCGGCTCCCGCGAGCAGCAGCTCATGCGTGTCCATGCGGAGCTTGCCTTTTACTTTGTTCTCGTTATGACACTCGTTGCATTTCGCATCGAGAATCGGGACCACGAAATCGTCGTAGACATTTCGCTCAGCGAGAGCGACCTCGGGATCACCTTCCGCGGCATCACCGTCAGTTGTGGCTTCCGCTTCATCGGCATCACCGTGAGTTTCGATGCCGACAAGGAGGAGCGGTTTCAGCGGCTCGGGAGCGTGTTCCGTGAGGTAATCAGTGTCGTGAATCATAGCACCACCGAAATGGCCGCTCGCCATCGTTGTGAACACAGCAGCGGCGAGTCCAAGTGTGGTGAGAGCTCCTTTGCTGCGAAGGGCAAAAATCAGTGCCAGAAGGCAGCAGACAACGACCGCGAGGCCGAAATACATGTGCAGATCCATCGCTCGCCCAGCAAATCCCTCAACCGACATCAGCAGGTAGCCGACGACGGTGGCTCCGCAGGCACTGAGAAAAGAAATCCAGAGAATGAATGGCAGAGAATCTTTGAGATGAGCGAATTTTTTCAGTCGCGAGAGAATATCCATCCCGAACGCCAGAAAGATTACTCCGATGGGAACGTGGACAATGAGGACGTGGAAACGCCCGATAAAGTTGACGATCCCGCCGCCTTCACTTTCCGCATTGCGGTAGGCATACCAGATTACGCAGATAACGGCGAGCCAGAGAAGGCCCATAACCCCAGCAATTCCGACGCCTTTTCGCTTCGGGGCTTCATGTTTCACAAAAGTGCTCATAATAAACCTTCGACGCGGGGACTCCTACATTCAATTGCGTGTTGGCGTGCGAATTTTTTGCGTAATCTCTGTAACGCAAAGACATAAGGCTCGAATGAAACAGGGTAAGGTGGCGGGCCTGACAGGGTTAGATCGTCGAGGGAAGCGGGTATAATTTGAAAAGGCTCAGTATAATCCCGTTTGCGACTCCTCCCAATTCATCGTAAGCAAGCTTTCGACACATGAGTGAAAAATCCCCTGCCGACACGCACCTTTATTTCATGGGAATTTGTGGAACCGCGATGGGTTCTGTTGCCGCAGCGTTTCGCGATGCGGGCTATCGAGTCTCGGGGTCGGACTCCCATGTCTACGATCCGATGAAATCCTTTCTCGAGGACAGCGGAATCGAAATTCTCGATGGCTACAAAGCCGAGAACATCGAAGGCGATGCTGGAGACAACCCGGTGGATTGGTATGTCATCGGAAACGCGCAGAGTCGCGGCAATCCTGAGGTGGAAGCGGTTCTTGATCGAAAGCTGCCTTACATTTCGCTCCCTCAACTACTTCGCGAACGGGTGCTGCGTGGAAATAGCAACTACGTCGTTTCCGGCACTCACGGGAAAACGACTACCTCTTCGATGCTCACCTGGATTTTCGAGTCAGCAGGACGCAATCCTGGTTTCATCATTGGTGGTTTGCCTGGAAACCTCGAGCAGGGAGCGAGATTGACCGATTCGGGAATCAATGTTCTCGAGGGAGACGAATACGATTCTGCCTTTTTCGATAAGCGCTCCAAGTTCATTCACTACCTTCCCGAAGTTGCAATCGTTAATAACATCGAGTTCGATCACGCCGATATTTTTGATAATCTTGATGCAATCAAAAAGACCTTCGGACACATGATCCGGCTTGTCCCGAGCAATGGCCTTGTCGTCTTGAATGGCGACGATGAGAACTGTCTCGCCGTGTTTGAAAAAGAAGGGAACGCACCGATGAAACGAGTCGGCTTTGCCGATAATTGCGAAGCTCGGATCGATGGAGTCGACTACGGGGCCGATGAAACGAGTTTCACCCTCGAAGGCGAGCGCTATGTCCTGCCGATGAATGGGGAATTCAACGTCCGTAACGCCTCCATGGCAGTTACCGCCGCTCGTTTTGGCGGCGTTTCTCCGGATCAGATTCGCGACGCTCTCGCCAGCTTTCTAGGGATCAAACGGCGTCAGGAAGTTCGCGGAGTTACCGATCGGGGTATCACTGTGATTGATGATTTTGGACATCATCCGACGGCGATCAAGCAGGCAATTCAGGCTCTTCGTCCCAAATACGAGGGAGCGAGAATGTGGGCCCTCTTTGAGCCGCGATCGAACACGACCCGGAGAAACATTTTTCAGGAGGCTCTTCCGGACGCGCTCGGCGAAGCCGATGGGGTCTGCATTGCCGCTGTCGCGAGGGCCAATCTTCTGGAT
>JAKMGR010000430.1 GCA_022424805.1 Verrucomicrobiales bacterium | reverse complement strand
ATCCTACCAAGTGGGCAATCTGGAGCTTGAATAAGCTGGGCTTGGCATACGACCTGAAAACCGTTCCCGAGGAAAAGATTATTCTAGCTGAGCTTCGGGAAACCCAGCGACAGGCAGAGGAGCAACTCGACAAGAGCTCCGGCTGGAACATCTCCTGCCCAACAAGTGAGGCAGCGATGAAAAAACTCACTGAACTTACGGAGAGATTGGCAGAGGGCTATTCCGAAATTGAGCAGGCCGCCGCTGACAAGGTTGCCCTCTCCCGCAATACCCTCTCTTATTGGCGTGAGATCGCTGCAGAAACACTGGAACATCTCAGCATCGTCGAAGAACTGCAGCCCATTGCCGCAGCATAGCAGAGCATCCCTGATTTCCTCAAGGGTTTGGCTCAAAGGCTTGTCCCTGTTTTTCTCTGTCACAGGACTTGTCGAATCGTCTAGATTTCCGCTTGTCCGCAGCGAAGCAAACTGGCAAAGTTCCGGCCCAACCTGATATTGAATTTTCCCCATGGCAGAAACGATCTCTTTGAAAACAAACGTCGAACTTGGCGTTGTGCCCACTCACATTAAATTCGTCGGCGGACTCGTTCCTGACGATAACGGCCGGCTTCCTCGCGGCGAAGATGGTCAGCTTCTTGTCGTTTCGGAAATGGCAAAACTGACTGAAGCTTCTCCGGTGAAAATCCAGAGCGCTCAGGTAACTGCTTTTCCCGGCGTCGACGAGGGCGACACCGAAGATCTCATGAGCGGTCTTCGCGGTCTCGGACTGGAGGTGCACATCATCATGATGGTTGGCGGCGCGGATCCAATGAATCCCGATGATGAGGACACCGTAGTAGAGATGCTCGTCTCCGGAATCGAAGTGGCCAAGAAATATGGTATCACCCAGATTGCATCGACCTCGATTGAAGAGTGGATGCAACCAGGTGCCACTCCAAAAACGGGAGCCGATTTTGAGGCTGCCGTTGCGCAGAATGTGAAAGTTCACTGCCGTGCAGCACGCGAGGCAGACTTTGCAAATAGCTGTGTCAAAAACTGGCACATTGAATTTCTTCGCGGCGGCGAATTCCAGACTTTCACGGACGTTCAGAAGTGCTGGGAGTTTGTAAAAGCTGCTAACGCAGAACTGGGAACGAAATTCTTCAAAATTATGGTCGACGCCGCACACTGCGGAGATTCCGATCTGAGTATTCCGGAAAACGAAGCTCTCATTGCAGAAATCGCTGAGTCAGATGAGATGGGTATGTTTCACGCCTCCTCAAAAACGACACGAGGCTGCCTGAGCACAGATGACGGTTGGATTGGAGCTCTTCTCGCAGCCGCTGCTAAGACAGGAAAACTCGAATACGTTTTTGTCGAACTCTTCCATCACAAAGATCCTGCGCTCGAAGGCCTGCGAAATCTCGATCCGGGTCACGGTCTCGACACAACCGACGGACGCACCTACAGCGAAGCCGTCATCGACGGAGTCGTCTCAGTCACCCGCCGCCTCAATAATCTCGCTCTGCGCGGATTCTTGAAAAACTGATCAAGCGGCAAAAACACCCGGTCATTCATCGGTCGCAACGGATCCGGGCACCTACGTTTCCAACTTTGACCTGTCAGCCGCTGCCATAGTCAAAGTCGGTGCCGTCGCCGTATCCACCGCAAGGGCTGTTATGTTTGTAGTGGTATCGGCCCTGTCGATTACATGAGGTAATCAGAATCGCCACGTTCATCATGAGGAGGAGAACGGTGCGATTTATCTCCCTCTTTTACTGCCGAGGTCACCAACCGTGACGCCATACCATTGGCTGAGTAGAACCTGTTCGAACCCGGTCGGCAGACAGGCTACTCCTCGATCCATGCATTCCGGAATGCCTTGCAAAAAATCTTCGTCTCGAGTCTCAATGGCTGACTACGGCGAATCTTTTACCCATCCCACCAAATCAGGCGAGCCTACTTCTTTTTCACCTTCTTTTTCTTATCGGCAAAAATCCAGTTCGGCGAAGGCTCATGGGCTTCGGTGAAAATTTCTTTCGCACGATTCACCAGATCTGGTCGGACCTCGGAGAGATTTTTTTCTTCTCCGATATCTTTGGAC
>JAKMGR010000428.1 GCA_022424805.1 Verrucomicrobiales bacterium | reverse complement strand
ACCCATCAGGGGAGTGTGGACGTTGTAAAAAGAGAAGTTCATGAGGAACGGTTTTCCCTCTTCTGCAAATTGATCGAGCAGCATTTCGGCCTCCGCAGCGAGACGATCCGTCAGATACTCTCCCTCGCGTTCGGCGTCGGGTGTATCATCTTTTGGCAAGGTGTCGTAAATCGTGTTTTTCTTTTTCTCTTCCAGTGTTTTGCCCCGGCCGTAAGGCCAGAAATAGCTGAGTGGGCCACCTTTTTCACAGCCGCCAACATTGATGCTAAAACCATGGCCTTTTGGGTAATTGTCAGGATCTGGAGGATCTTCGCCGCCTGTTTCGTATCCATTTCGATAAGCCAAGTGCCACTTTCCTAGGTGGGCGCTGACGTAGCCGTGTTCCTTCAGCATCTCAGGCAGCGTGAGGTGCTCGTCTTTTAAAACCTTGGTCCAATCGGGAATTATCAGGGGAGTATTCACAAAAGGGTGACCGGGGATGAAGTCCGTGACGCGAAGCCTCGCTGGAGATTGCCCCGTCATGAGGGCGGCTCGGGTCGGGGAGCATACTGTACAGGCCGCGTAGCCGCTCGTAAAACGAATGCCCTCTTTTGCGAGAGCATCGATGTGAGGCGTTTCGTAAAAATCGCTGCCAGTGCAACCGAGATCAGTCCAGCCCATATCATCGACAAAAAAGATGACGATGTTTTTTGTCTTAGCGAAAGATGCGAGAGGAAGGAAGACGAGAGTCAGTAGCAGGGGAAGTTGACGGATCATGGGTGAAAAGAGTTTTGTGAGGAAGTTGCCAATCTATTTCGGACCGGCGAGAAGCCACTGCAACAAGGCAACGACCTCTTCTTTTTGGAGTCCGGAAAGAAGCGCAGGAGGCATTGGAGAAACACTCGATTCTTTCATTTGCTTTACCTGGTCCTTTGGAACTTTCGTTGTTTCTGTTGGAGCAAACGGATTGGTGGAGACATAGAGCAGTGATTGTCGAAAATCATCACGGAGCAATCTGCCTGTCACATTGCTTCCGTCGTGCAGGTCGATCGAGAAATTCCGATAGACCTCGGACACTACCGCAGAAGGTTCGAGAATGGATTGCAACAGATCGCGGGCCGAGAACCGGCTTCCGACTTGCGCGAGATCCGGCCCCACGGGGTAACCCTCCGCGCCGAAAGAGTGGCAGAGGTGGCATCGCCCGGCCCGAAACAGAACAAGGCCCTCTGCCTCAGAAATGGTGTGCGTGGTTTTGAGATCATCCTCCGTGAAATCTGACGTCGCCCAGTTTTGAGCAAATGCCCGCGCTTCGGATTCTTCTTCGGCCTCGGGTGCCTTTACCTCGAGCAAGCTCGCTAATTGATCGCGCTCAGTTTCCGGGGCGTTGGCGAGGGCTTCGGTTTGAATGGCTTCAAAAAATGGGGGCATGAAGCGATCGCCGCGTGAGGTGTCGCGGGCGATGGCCAGGGATTTGAGAAAGCTGACTCGACTGTCTTCGGTCCACCCGCTTCGCATGCGCCCTAACATTTCAATAAAGTGAAGTCTTTCCTCCTGCGTCTGGGCTTCGTTGAGCAAAGTCATGGTTCGTCCCACTGCCTCGGGATCTCCGATCTGTGCGAGGATGCGCACACTTTCCCACGTCACCGGTGCAGCCGGATCTGTGATCCAGGAATGCGCACGAGCGGCGATGTTCTGGGTTGCGGGGCCGTTTACTTCCGTGACAAAGCCGAGTTCGCAAATCCGGAGGAAAGTGAGTTTCTCAGTGCGACGCCAGGAGTCTGAGGGAAGTGCTGAGGCCGATTCCACCGCGAATAGCTTGTCATCTGGATTTCCCTGCCGGACGAGGGCGAGCAAGGCGGTGAGTCGGGTCAGGCCCTCTGGCTGTGCGGGGATAAATTCGCGCCATTCTTCAACGGGGCGTCTTTCGATGCGGACTCGTGCGGCATTTCTCAGCCAGGGATCCGGGCTTCCAAGGTGAGTCCAGCACGGGGAGTCCCCGGCGATGGGGCCAATGTCAGTTGCGACCTGACGGCGTGTCTTCTGTTGTTCGGTGGAGAAGGCGCTGCGCTCTGCCTCCTGCTGGGAGAGCACGGTTTCGTCCGTTGAATCGTCAGAACTTTTGTAGGTGAGTCGATAAAGGGCTGACTTGGTTTTTCTCCCTCCCGTCAAAAAATACATCGAGCCGTCTTCGGCGAAGTCGAGGTCTGTGACGTTGAGAGGGCGGCCTTCGAGGAATACATCACCGCTGGCATAGTAGCTCGCACCGCGGGGAATGGTGTGCATGGCGACAATGCGGCCATAGGCCCAATCGAGAGCGTAGAAGGCGTCGCGCCAGGGGGGTGGGAAATTGCTTTGATACCCGAACTTCACACCTGTTGGTGATCCGCGGCCGACATCAAACGTGGTCGGGACAGAATCCGGAGCATATAGAGGAATGCTCCGCGTGTTTCCGGGACGTTGATGCCATCCATAATTGGCGCCTCGGACGAGATGGTTGATTCGCGATGGGCGGTAGAAAGGAAGGCCGACATCACCCTCGTTGTCGGCATCGTAGGTGAACGGGTCTCCGTCCTTGTGGAAATCAATGCCGTAGGGATTGCGAAGTCCTCGGGATAGGATTTCCCATTCCGCATTCTCGTGGCCGAGCGTCAGCCAGTGACCTAGCGGCTTGGGATTCCCGGGTTCCGGAGCGGTGAGATAGGTGGCTCTGTCAGGAGCGTCGACGCTGTCGCCGTGAATGGAATGAAGATGATTGTCCGGCCCTTTCACGAGATCGTTCCTGCCGTGACCGACGCTGCCAGTGGTAGCCTGAATTTCGATGATCTCGTCAAACTGGTCGTCGCCATTGGTATCTCGAAGCCGGAATAAAGCCTTGGAGTCGTTGGCGTTGGCAAACAGGGTGTCTCCGTGGAACGAGAGGCCGCGGCATTCTTCGAGTTCATCGTTGATGCGTTCCATTTCAACGACTTCACCGCCATTGTTGGAAAGAGAAAGACGGAGCAGACCCTTCTGTTCCTGTGCGATGATGAGTCGCCCTTTCGGATCGATCACCATGCTGACCCAGGAGTCCTCGGTGTCACCAGCGTCTCGTAGTTTTGTCAGGGTGAATCCCGGTGGGAGCGGGGAGAGCTTTTGTGCGGCGGCGTCTTCGAGCGCTTCCTTCCACTGATTGTATTCCGCGTCGGGCGAAACATCGGGAAGATGATTGGGCGCCCATCTTGCCGGCAGGATTTGTCCCTTGGACTCAACGCCATTCCCGACCCAGTTCTTCGAGTCAAAGGTGACGGAGCCTCCGTCGGATTGGAGTGTTATGGAGGCGGCCACTGCCGATGGCCCTTTGACTGGCCTTGCTTCGATTCGAAGGTGGTTTTCGCCAGCCTTGCCGAATGCAAGCAGGTCAACGGTCTTTACTGGATCAAATGCTTCCAGCGAGAGGATAGGCTCATCATTGAGAAAGACGTCAAGCTCAGCGAAGTCGCTGGTGATCTGCAAGGTCGCTCCCTGGGTCGTTTCGTGAATCCCGAATGTTTGCGTAAATTGGCGTGGTGCCGTTTCGTTCGAAGTATTCCACACCCAATGGGGA
>JAKMGR010000422.1 GCA_022424805.1 Verrucomicrobiales bacterium | reverse complement strand
GCCCCCACCACGCCGTTCAGATTGGTCGATTGCCAAAATCCGTAGGACGACTTTTGCCCGGGATCGCCGCAAAACTGGAAGACGGACAAATGTTTCTTCGCTTCGAGCCGGTCGGTGATCCCACCCGCGGCCCGGAGAGCTCCAAAGTGTGGGTGGAAGGTCCTCGCGAGGCCGAAATCGACGCCGAAGGGTTCCTGATTCTCCGGAATGCCGATTCGAAGGCGGATTGAACCGGAAAATCGAGACAGGACAGCCACTCGATTCATTTTAAAAAAACGCTTGCCGATGGAGGTGACCGGTGGAAGATTCCCGGCCCTCCAACCCAGGGAAACAAACGATGGCCTACGCAATCTTCAAAACCGGCGGAAAACAGTACCGCGTGGAACAAGGTGACAAAATCGACGTTGAGAAAATCGACGCCGAGGTTGGTGACACTGTAACCTTTGAGGAAGTCCTCGCATCCGGTGCCGGCGACGATATCGCGGTGGGTGCCCCTTTCATCGACGGTGCTAAAGTCACCGCTAAAGTTATCGATCAGCATCGAGCCAAGAAAGTGATCGCTTTCAAGTTCAAGCGTCGTAAAGGTCATCACAAGACCAAGGGGCATCGTCGCCAACTGACTCGTCTCGAGATCGTTTCCGTCTAAAAAGACTCGATTAACATCAATATTTTTACCCCGAATTAGTCATGGCTCATAAAAAAGGACAGGGAAGTGTTAAGAACGGACGCGACAGCAACAGCAAGCGCCGTGGTGTAAAGAAGTTCGGTGGTGAGGCCGTAATTCCCGGCAACATCATCCTCCGCCAATGCGGAACTAAATGGCAGCCAGGAAAGAATGTCGGTCTTGGCCGTGATTACACCATCTACTCGCTAGTCGAGGGTAACGTCCGCTTCGACCGCAATGGCCGCCGCGTGAACGTCGATCCAGTCGAGGCGTAATCGGATTCGCATCTCCGAGCAGGAGACGCATTCCATAACTTGTGACGTTCATGCTGAACGTCGTCCTCTACCAACCGGAGATTCCTCCCAATACGGGAAACATCGGACGGTTGTGCCATGCTGCAGAGCTGCAGCTCCATTTGATTGCTCCTCTTGGGTTTTCGATTGATGACCGCTCCCTTCGGCGGGCAGGACTCGACTACTGGAGAGAGCTCGACCCTCAACTGTGGGACAGCCTCGAAGATTGTTTAGCGGCTGCCGCATGGGAATCTGCGGTATATTTCCTAACGACAAAATCGGAGCGCCGCTATTGGGACGCGGAATACAAGATCGGCGACTATCTCGTCTTCGGACCCGAGACCCGCGGCCTGCCGGATTCACTTCTCGAGGAAAATTCAGGGACAGCTCTGACCATACCGCAGAAGCGTGGACGCAGCCTTAACCTGGCTACATCGGTGGGAATCGTTGCCTATGAGGCACTTCGACAAGTTGAAGCATGTTAGGCGGAGAATTTGTCGAATTCTTCACGATATGTATCGAATTTTGCGCTTTATGAAGGGCAATCCTACTAATTTTATCTAAATTAGCCGTTTTGCCTTGTCGGTTTTTTGAAAAAACGGTAAGCAATGTGCTCTTTAATTGCTTGTTTTAGTTTTACCCCATCAGCTATATGTCCTCTGCGCGTCCGAATTACGGAATTACACGGATCGATCAACCGGATAAAAAGAACCACGGCTACTACGTTCGAATCACCCACAAAGGGAAGTCGAATCAGAAGTATTTTCCCGACAAAGCCTCCGGTGGAAAGAAAAAAGCTCTCGATGCTGCACGTGCACATCGCGACAAAATTCTCTCGAAAATGCCGAAGTACAAGCAGGCTTCAGCGGCAAAGAAGAAGCGCAGGATCAAACAGTCTGGCGTCACCGGCGTGACTCACGTCGTTTCTACCTCGACCAAAGGCAAAGCATACCAGTATTGGCAAGCGGCCTGGCAAGACTCCGATGGCAAGCGACGCACCGCGAAGTTTTCCATCAAGCGCTACGGCGACAAGGAAGCTCTCGAAATGGCCAAAAAGGCCCATCGCAAAGCAGACCGCGAAGCGAAGAAAAAGAAAAAGTAATCTCTGATCGCAGAGATCAGCGGCTTTTCGCAGCCGCGTAAAGTTCTTTTCCGATTTTCCAATCGGTCATCGTCTGCGTCCACACACCAGCGTCGTCAAAACGTCGTGCTGATGTCACTACCGGCGGCGTGATGAGCTTTGTTTTACCAAGCGCACGCATGCGGACGGAGAAATCCAGATCTTCCCCTGGCGAAACGTCCTCATCGTATCCACCGAGGATATCAAACGCGTCTTTCCTCACGAAGATCCCCTGATCTCCCAGAAAGACTCCAAACATCCGGCCACGCAACCCAGCAAGGCGGCTGGTGATGGCCAATACACGAGAAGGAGAATCGAAGCGACGCGTAAAACCGCCGCCAACGAGCCCCCCACCGCCGGACATCGCGATCTTCATTCGTTTCAGGGCAAGTGAGGGAACCACCGTATCGG
>JAKMGR010000403.1 GCA_022424805.1 Verrucomicrobiales bacterium | reverse complement strand
CTCATTTCCCGCGTCGCAGAAGCGCTCATCGCCGAAGCATCGGGTGATGATGAAGAAGCTGAAGTCGCAAGAATTGCGCTTCGGGAATTGCACGCAGCAACCACTGACTGATCGATGAAACTGCTTTCTGCGACAGTCCGAAATTACCGTATTCATCGGGAGACCACCGTTGAATTCTCAAATACTCTGAACCTGATTGGCGGGAAAAACGAAACCGGTAAGAGCACCCTCGCCGAAGCGATTCATCGGGCTCTTTTTCTCAAATCGACAACCGGCGGACGAGCTCACGAGGAAATGCAGTCAACTCTCCACCCGGGCAATCCCGAAGTGGAGGTTCACTTTTCTGCCGGTGGCAAAACCTGGCGGCTCAGCAAACTTTTCGCGAAGGGAAAGGGCACGACCTCCCTCTCTGCAGACGGTGGCACAACCCTTACCGGAGCAGAGGCTGAATCAAAACTCGCAGCTCTCATCCAGGTCGATGAACCGACCGGTGGTGCTGGCGGGGTCAATCAAGCCAAGGCGGAGTGGGCGCACTTGTGGGTTTGGCAGGGCATGGGTGGAAAAAACCCGTCGGACCACGCGTCATCCCAGCGTGACACTCTCCTTTCGCGCCTCAAGGAAGAAGGTGGCGGCGCAGCGATGCAAAGCGAACTCGATGCCAGCGTTGCTGCTCATTTTCAAGGGGAATGCGATCGCTACTTTACGAGCGGAGGCAAAATCAAGGCGGGTTCGCCACTCCAACTCGCGCGGCAGGAAGTGGAAGACGCTGCCGCCGAACTCACCGAAGCCGAGCAGGCATTTTCCCGACTTGACACCGCTGCACGACAAGTTCGGGAGACGGAGGAACAACTCGCCGGAGGCGACAAACAACTCGAGGTTTTCCGCAAGGAACTGGCGGCGGCGCGAGAGCGAGAGAAGAAGGCAGCCGAGATCCAGTATCAGATCGAAAAGGAAACGCAGACATACCAGTCCGCCGCAGATGCCGCCACTAAATTTCAGAATGCCGAAGTAGAAGTTGCTCGTCTCGCTTCTGAAATCCAACGTCTCGAAAAGGCACCGTCCGGAGAAACCGTGACTAGAGCGAAAGCCGCACTGGCGACAGCGAAATTCGAGGCAAACGAAGCGAGGCAGGCCTCCGAAGCCGCCGAGGCAAAACACGCCGAACTGCGCGAGCGGCGCGAGTTGGCAGAGGCTTGGGGAAATTTTCTCAAAAATCAGGACAGTCTCGCTAGTCTTGAGACCACGAAGAAAAGAGTTTCCGAATTGGAGAAAAAGAGGCAAGCGCTTGATGAGACCCTGGCTAGACTCCCTGCAATCGACGAAGCCGCCTATCGCAATCTTCAGGCAGCCGAGGAAAGCGCAGCCAAAACCGCAGCCGTTCTCGAAGCGATGTCCACCGGCCTGGAGGTCCTGAAAGCCGATCCGGCTGTTACAATAGGAGACGAATTGCTTTCAGCCGGAGATTCCCGCATCCTCGATCGAGAGACGGAGATATCCCTCGGGGATTCCTGCCGTGTGCGCGTCACCCCAGGAGGTGGCTCTGGACTGGAAGACGCGCGATCGGCCGCACGTGAGGCGGAGAGCGATCGGGAAGAGATTTTTCGAAAAGCTGGGGTCGAGGACTTAAGCAAGGCGGGAGAAGTCCGCGCTCAACGCCTCGCGATTGAAGAAGAAAAAGCGAACCTGGAAAAAGAGCTGGCTGGACTCCAGGCCGATGATCTCGACGAAGAAATTCGTGAGACATCTCAGCAACTCGCCACCTACGACGAAGAGGTGAAACGTCGCTCCCCGCGAATCGAAAATTTTTCTTCTCCCGATTCTGTCAGCGCAGCACGTGGACTTTTTGCAAGTCTGGCAGACGAAATCTCAGCAGCCGAAGCAGCTTTCACCAGCATGGTAGAAATGACCAAATCGACCCGCGCAGCAATCGAATCGGCAGAGGCGTTGCTCGAAAAGTCGCGCCAGGCCGCCCGAGAAGATGAGCGCGCTCTGCAAGAGGCGAGAACCACTTTGAAGATTAAATCCGAACCACTCGGGGCGGAAAAAGATCGCAGTACGTTCCTCGCAGGATTGGAAAAAGCAAAGACCGAGGCCGAGGCGAAACTCGCCGGAAGTCAGAAGAAACTCACCGAACTCTTGCCGGAATCTATTCAGGCCGACATCGAGCGACTTTCTCGTGCTGAGTTGGAAAAAACCGCTGCACTTTCCAGCGCGAGGGAACTGCGAGCTTCCGCCGCGGCATTGTTGCGCAACGATGGCACGCTTGATCCTAGCGCCAAACTCGCCACCGCACGGGCTGGTGTCGAAACCGCCAACGAGAACCATCAGTCCATCGA
>JAKMGR010000377.1 GCA_022424805.1 Verrucomicrobiales bacterium | reverse complement strand
TCTCGAGCTTTGTCTCGAAGGTTCTGGGCTGGAATATGAGGTGGGCGACGCGATTGCTACCTACTCATTGAACGATCCCGATCTCGTTGACGAAATCCTGCGTGCCCTTCCCTTCAACACGTCCGTTTCAGTTGAGACAAAGGATAAGCGAAAGCTCCCTCTCCGCGAGGCTTTACTGGAGTGCTACGACATCAGGACAGTCACAAAGGCCATTATCAAGAAATGGGCTCCGCTCACCTGCCACCCTTATCTGCATGCTGTAATAGAGGATGATGAGCAGATCGTGAAGATTCTCGATGGAATCGAGATCATCGATTTGCTCTACGAGTTTCCCGCCGATTTCAAGAGCGGGCAGGACTTCGTGAACCTGCTACGCCGCCTCACGCCGCGCCTCTACTCAATCGCTTCGAGTCCGAAAAAGCATCCCGGAGAAGTTCACCTCACGGTCGCCAAGGTGACCTATGAGACAAAAGGTCGTGTTCGCAAAGGAGTCGCGTCGACCTATCTCTGCGAGGGAATAAAGGAGGGCGAAACGGTCCGCGTTTTCATGCAGCCGACCAAGCACTTCAAACTGCCTACCGATCTATCCCGAGATATCATCATGGTCGGACCGGGCACGGGTATCGCACCCTTTCGCTCGTTCCTGGAGGAGCGAGAAATTGCGGAAGCGACGGGACGAAATTGGCTTCTGTTCGGGAATCCGCATGAGGAGACCGATTATTTCTACAAAGAGGAGTTTGATGCCATGCAGAAAAGCGGCGTCCTCACCCGCCTCGACCTGGCTTGGTCGCGCGACCAGCAGCACAAGATCTATGTGCAGGACCGTTTGCGGGAAAATGGCGAGGAACTATGGAAGTGGCTCGAAAACGGGGCTCACTTTTATGTCTGCGGAGATGCTCAGTACATGGCACCGGACGTAGAGAAAGCGTTGCTGGAATCCGTTCGGAAATTTGGCGGAATGGATGACAATGAAGCTGCAGCCTACTTGAAGAAGCTGAAAGAAGATCACCGTTATCAGCGGGACGTTTACTGATCCGGGCTTCCTCACTCCACTCCCAGAGCCCTGACTCGCTCCACAACCGGAGGGTGCGTGTAGTTGAGAAACACGTAGAACGGATGTGGCGTCAGGTTGCTGAGATTGTCTTTACTCAATTTCCGCAGCGCATTTGCCATTGCCTCAGGGTTGCCCGTGACCTCAGCGGCGTAGGCATCGGCTTCAAACTCGTGCTTTCGGCTCATCCAGTTCCCCGCTACAGAGAGCAGTTCGTTAACCGGTGATATCACAAGACCGAAAAGCACCAGGCTCACGTAGATACTGGTCTTTTCGACGCCGAAGGCATCAAAGAGCGAGCGGTTCTCCATCATAAATCCGAGCAGAAAGAACATCGCTCCGGTGGTGAATATTCCGATCACGAGAGACTTGATGATGTGCCGCTTTTTGAAATGGCCGATCTCGTGGGCAAGCACACCAACCAATTCAGGCACCGTGTGATTCTCAATCAGGGTATCAAAGAGCGCGATCCGCTTATTGTCGCCGAGGCCGGTAAAGAACGCGTTCGACTTGGCGGAACGCTTCGACCCATCCATCACCGTGACTTCTTTCAGCGGGAATTCGCACTTCTCCGCCATCGCGTGGATTTTACTTTTCAGTTCCCCATCATCGAGCGGTTCGAACTTGTTGAAAAGCGGCATGATCCAAGTCGGAGCGACGTAGGTCAGCCCCAACGAAAATGCCGTCACCAGCACCCATCCCCAGAGCCAAGCCATGGGAACAGACTGAAAGAGCCACAGCAAGGCCGCGAGAAGCGGAGCTCCAATGAGAACACCAATGATAGCCGCTTTTAGGTGATCGAGAAACCAGGTCGAAAACGTCATTCGATTGAATCCAAACCTCTCCTCAAGCACAAAAGTTCCATAAAGATTGAAGGGCACTGATATGATTTGCTGAGCCATCATCAGGGCGCCAACGAAGATCAGGCCCGTGACAATCGGACCTTGTCCCCACCCTCGAACCACACCATCGAGCCAGCCAAAACCGCCCAGCCACCAGAATGTGAAGAGAATTACGAGTGAGGCAATTCCTGACACGATTCCCAGAACTGATTTCTCCCTCGTGTATTCCTGCGATTGCTCATACGCGTCCTCCTCGACGAACTCCTGAAAAGCCTCCGGAATCTCAGGACTGAGAGCTTTCAAATTCAGTAGCGCCGCAAACAGGTCCAGCTTCCAGAAGAGAAAGAGTGCCAGCGTGATGAAGAGGAACCAAGCGTTGATTTGCATAATGAATTGCAGAATCTACGCATTTTTCTGAGCTTGGCGAGGGATGCCTATACCAATTCACATCTCGATATATGCAGCTGATATTCCAATTTAACCCAAAACCTCTTGTGCCTCCGCCTTGCCCTGCTCGTCGAGTCATATCGATGTAAATCGATTAGCCGAACTGATCTGCAAAGTAGAGATGCAGGTTCCCAGATCGCAATTTTTCCCGACGATTTCCATGAATTCATCAATTAATCGCGTAG
>JAKMGR010000355.1 GCA_022424805.1 Verrucomicrobiales bacterium | reverse complement strand
GTTGATGCCATTCTCGATAAAATAAATGAGCATGGCTTCCAAAGCCTCACCAAAGAGGAGAAGAAGAAACTCGATCGATCGAGTGAAAAACTCTCCGATCGAAAAAAACGGAATTCCTGACGCTTTGTGATGGCTGATCTAGAAGAGAATCCAGTTCCGAGCTCCCGTCGGAAAAAGCGACGTTCCCCGTGGAAGTCGCTGATTTGGAAACTGCTCGCCGCGAGTCTTTTCTTTTTCGGTCTCCACGCATCGATTCGATTAGGCATGGATATGGCGATGGAAAAAATTGTCAGTTCAGACACGACCGAGGCAAGCCCAGCGGAAACTTCTTCGATCACACTCGGACGACCTGGCGATCCCGTCTATCTCGCGCCTGACCCAGACGCCCTCCGTGACTTTTTTGCCGACTTTGATAGCCCGGGCCGGCGCGCCAGCGCTGATTTGACAGGGCTTACCGTGAGGCGAATCACGAGCCCACTAGAGTTGCAAACCACCCGAGCCGAGGCTGATGTAGTCGAGCTGAAAGTCCTCTCAGGTCCTTTTGCCGGTTCCATCTATTGGGTCCACCACAGCCAGATGCCTGATCCTTCCAAGTTTGACCCGATCCTTTCCCCCGTTCCAGGGGGCACTCAGGCGGAGGATCCGGAGTAATCCAGAAAAAATCCATTTTTTCGTTTGTTCGGGGTGGTTAAGTATTTATGCTGATCCCCATGCTGGAACTCGCGGTATTGGGAAGTGGAAGTTCGGGAAACAGCGCAGTGCTGTGTCTCGGGGAGACCCGCATCCTGATCGACGCAGGACTCTCCGCAAAGCAGATCGGCCTGCGCCTGGAGTCGCTCGAGATCAATCCTGATTCTCTCAGCGCGATTGTCCTCACCCACGAGCATGGCGACCACACACGTGGGATCGACGTATTCTGCCGGAAAAGGAAACTGCCCATCTACGCGACGACACATACCTGCAAAATTGTCAGTGAGGACGTGAAGTCGGATGTCGTCTGGCGGCCTTTCGAGGCAGGTAACGCCTTCAAGGTGGAGGACATCAAGATCGAATCTTTTTCCGTCCCCCACGATGCCGTTGATCCCGTCGGCTTTGTCTTTCACTGCACCCGCAGCCGTGTGGGTGTGCTCAGTGATGTTGGGCATGTCACTCGCATGATTGTTGATCGCCTCCGCGGGGTGGATACGCTTTTCGCCGAATCGAATTACGATGAAGTGATGTTGCAGAACGACACGAAGCGTCCCTGGGCAACGAAGCAGCGAATCAGCAACCGACATGGCCACCTTTCCAATGACCAGACGGCAGAACTCGTCGAGCAGATTGCTTCACCTGCCCTGACTCGCGTCGTGCTGGGTCATCTCAGCAGCGATTGCAACACGTCCGACCTCGCCTGCAAGGTGATCCGCAAGCGACTCGAAGAGCGCGGTTTCGACGGAGTCGTAGTCGAATACGCCGATCGCAAAGATCCTCTGCCCCTTCGTCCCGCAGCTCGGGAAACGGCAGATTCCGCTCCCCAATCGGAGGCAGAACAAACCTCGGAAATCGCAGAAGAAATTGCTGCCAATTCCTCCCGGGTGTGCGAACCTTCCGCCCCCGTCGCAGCGGCCGAGGGAGCTTCCAAGGAGTGGAAGCAGACCGAATGGGCCTTTTAAGCCGCGCGGGATTCTGTTTGTTACTTGCCCGCCATGACTGCGCTGAAACCGTCGTTTGAGGAATTCTCATCTCTTTCCACCCAAGGAAATCTGATTCCCGTGTGGACGGAGTTGGCGGCAGATTATGAAACGCCAGTTTCGGCCTTCCACAAACTGAGTGATGGCTGCCACACTCCCTGCTTTCTCCTTGAGTCGGCAGAAAACAGCGACCATCTCGGGCGCTATTCCTTTCTTGGCGCACAGTCACGTCTCGAGATTCGTTCGGAAGGTAGAACGATCCTGACCCGCGAACGAGGAGATAGAGAATTTCAACGTCGTGAACTTTCTGATTCCGACGGCGATCCTCTCCACGAGGTGGAAAAGATTATGTCAGCCTTCCATCCGGTTGAGGTAGAGGGGCTGCCAGTATTTTCCGGCGGAGCGGTTGGATTTCTCGGATATGACATGGTGCGGTTTTTTGAGCCAACGGTCCCCGGACCACCCGACTCCGGGCTTGGATTGCCAGACATGGCATTTGTCATCGCCGACACACTCGTGATTTTTGATCATCGCTTTCGTAAGCTCCAGGTCGTTGCCAACATTCATACCGAGGAC
>JAKMGR010000330.1 GCA_022424805.1 Verrucomicrobiales bacterium | reverse complement strand
CCTCGGAGAAATCAAACGATACTCCCCCGTCGGGTAGTACTCCTCATAAACCTCGCCCGTCCCCTCGATCGCAAAACCCACATCTCTCCAGCCAGCGCCCTCCTTTACCTGAAGTTGGTAGTATTTTCCAGACTCGGTCTGGTAATGAACAGCAACCGCTGGCGAAACAGTAAGCTCCGGTTCCCCATAACCAGCCGTTGTGGAAAGCATGCCGAGGGCGACGCAGGAGGTCAGGAAGAAATTGTCGGAGTTTCGCAACGGAGGTGGCATTGTTTTTTCTGGTAGGGCGTTTTTTTTGGGCGGGAGAGGAGGCAGCCTGAGTTGGAGAGTAGGGAGTCAGAATTGGGAAGTCAATCAACTCGGGGCGGTGTGGGGCGTTAGGATCGACGCTTTGTTTGCTTTGGCGTGTTTTAGGCAAAGTCGACATCGAACGACAACTGCTTGGTCTCACGATTAAGACGAAAATAAGAAAACCCAGTCGCACCCGCTGCCACACCCAACCCGGTCAGGTCGGTGGCTGAACAGGGTCAGCTCCCTCACTCAACCCAGCGGGCCCTTTTGCGAAGGAGGCTTGCCTCGGTGATAGTGCCGTGCTACCGGTCCCGCGAACGAATGAACGAAATCGAGGATATCCAGCTCATCGGAAACGAAGTCGCGATCCGTTGGAAGGACGGGACGGAGAACTACTACCGCATGGACAAACTCCGCGCTCTCTCCCCCAGTGCCGAGACGCAGGGCGAGCGCGATCTCCTCGGGAACGAAATGATTGAGGTTGATCATGAGCGCGACTTTGACGACATCACGGTCACGAACTGGAACGCGATCGGCGGCTACGCGATCCAGTTTCACTTTTCCGACGGCCACAAAACTGGCATCTACGCCTTCGACTACCTCAAAGCTATCGCTCCCAAAGCGACCTGAATCCCTACTTTTTACCTATTCCTTTTACCCTTTTACGCCGCAAATCGGCATTCCCCACATGATCCCCAACGTCCTCGCACAACGCTACGCAACCGCCGCCATGTCGGCGATCTGGTCTCCGGAAGGAAAAGTCCGACTCGAGCGCGAACTCTGGGTCGCGGTGATGAAAGGCCAGCGCGACCTCGGCCTCGACATTCCCGAAGATGCCATCGATGCCTACGAGAAGGTCATCGATACGATCAATCTCGAAGCGATCGATGCGCGCGAGCGTGTCACGCGTCATGATGTGAAAGCCCGGATCGAGGAATTCTGCGATCTCGCGGGTCACGAGCACATTCACAAGGGCATGACGAGTCGGGACCTCACCGAGAACGTTGAGCAGCTGCAGGTATACCGCGCGCTTGAAGCGGTCCATTTCAAAACCGCAGCGGTTCTACATCGCCTTGCGATCAAAGCAGACGAATACCGTGATCTCGTGATCACAGCGCGGACTCACAACGTTGCTGCGCAGATCACCACTTTCGGCAAGCGGCTCGCCATGTTCGGCGCGGAAATGCTGATCGCCGGGCAGCAACTGCAGGAACTGATCGCTGACTATCCGGTTCGAGGATTGAAAGGCGCTGTTGGCACGCAGCTCGACCAGCTTAGCCTGTTCGAGGGCGACGCCGAAAAGGTGATGCAGTTGGAAAAAAAAGTCGCCGCTCATCTTGGCATCCACCGCATATTCACCAACGTCGGGCAGGTCTATCCGCGCAGTCTCGACCTCCAGGTGGTGTCGGTTCTCAATGGGATTGCATCGGGGCCTTCGAGCTTCGCGAAAACGATTCGTCTCATGGCTGGGCACGAACTCGCCAGCGAAGGTTTCGCGAAAGGTCAGGTTGGTTCTTCGGCGATGCCTCACAAAATGAACAGCCGTAGCTGCGAGCGCATCAATGGTTTCAAAACGATTCTCGGAGGCCACCTCACGATGGCGTCGAGCCTGGCGGGTGATCAATGGAACGAGGGCGATGTCTCCTGCTCTGTGGTTCGCCGAGTGATGCTGCCCGATGCGTTTTTCGCGGTCGATGGATTGCTGGAAACGATGGTGACGATTCTCGATCAGATGGATGCCTACTCGGCTGTGATCGAGCGGGAGAATGATCACTACCTGCCATTTCTCCTTTCCACCACGATCATGATGACTGCCGTGAAACGCGGTGTCGGACGCGAAACGGCGCACGAAGTGATCAAAGAACACGCAGTCGCAGCGGCTCAGGCCTACCGCACGGGAGAGTCTGATCGCAACGATCTCGTCAATCGACTCGCCGAGGACGGACGCCTAGAAATGACGGCGGACGAACTCACCGCCTGCCTCGAAGAAGGCAAGGCCAACGCCGGTGCTGTGCAGACGCAGATTGATCGCTTCATCAGTGAGGCGTCCACTTACGCTGACAACATCGACGGAGCGGGTGACTACTCGCCGGGTGCGATTCTGTAGCCTGCTACCTCGGCGGCCCCTACCTCGTCAAGGCGCGGAAAAGGCATGGCTCTTGAGGCTATCGCCTTCCACAAAGGGGGGGCAGTGATCACCGGTGCCGAAACGACCGGCGAGGTGGTCTCTGGCAACCTGACCCACAATGTTTTTGCCAACGTGAAACCGAATAAGAGAAGGCTAAAAAAAGTGACTCGGAAAAATTGCAGGCGGCGAGTAAAATTCCGTCGCAAGTCGATCACGCTCCTCTTCCGCTCCGTTTCAGTGAACGAACCGCGAGGCCAAGATTTCAGCAGCATTCGGGTGCGAGCAAAGTAAGGCGACTGCTTGACACCCTTGTCGTCTGCCGGACCATTACGAACGTATTCTACGAAAATACCGTTCACCCCGGCATTATGACTCCGCAACTCACTGAATTTTTCCACTTCCTCCGCTTTCCCAGTATCTCCACCGACCGCCGACATCGCGACGATGTTCGCGATTGTGCCAATTTTCTGATTCAGAAATTCACTGGGATGGGATTGCAGACGGAACTGCACGAGACGCCGGGAAATCCTGTTGTGGTTGCAAAAAACGCCCCCAAACCTGATCGCCCTACTGTTCTCATCTACGGACACTACGATGTCCAGCCGGTCGATCCTGTTGATGAGTGGGACACCCCTCCGTTCGAGCCCACCCTGAAAGGCGACAAAATTTTCTGCCGCGGCGCAACCGACAACAAGGGCCAGCACTTCTCACACATGCTCGGCGTAGAGGAGACTCTAGAGGAGCACGGAGATCTTCCCGTCAATGTAATCTTTCTTCTCGAAGGGGAGGAAGAAATCGGCAGTCCCAACCTCGCCCCCTTTCTGGAGCAGCATCGCGAAGCACTGAAATGCGACATCTGCGCGGTGTCCGATACCGGAATGATTGGTCCTGGCATTCCCACGATGACCTACGGGCTGCGTGGCATCGCTTGCCTCGAGTTCAAGATTCACGGACCCTCACTCGACCTCCATTCCGGAGTCTACGGCGGAGCAGTTCCCAATCCGGCAACGATTGCCGCTCGCCTCGTCGCTTCTTTGCACAACGACAGCGAGGTCATCCAGATCCCTGGCTTCTACGATGACGTCGTTCCTCTGGAGCAGTGGGAGCGGGACATGTGGGCCTCTCTGCCCGACGGTGATGCCGCCACCATGGACGAGACCGGAGTAGCCGGTCTACTCGGCGAAACTGGCTTCACCGCGCTCGAACAGCGCTGGGGACGCCCCACAGCAGAAGTAAATGGGATCGGAGGAGGATACCAGGGCGAAGGTTCCAAAACTGTAATCGCTCGCGAGGCGATGTCGAAACTGAGCTTTCGCCTGGTTCCTGACCAGGCCCCCGAGAAAATCCTCGAACACGCCCGTCAGTTTTTGACGGCGCAATGCCCTGATTCCTGCCGCATCGATGTCGAGCTTGGCCACTTTGGTCCAGCCTATGTCATGGATCCGCATTCGAAATACGGAAAGGCAGCCCAGCGCGCGCTCGAGACGGCCTTTTCTGGCGAGCCCCGCCTCATTCGCGAAGGCGGCAGCATTCCGATCATTCAATCGATTAAAGACATTCTCGGAGTCGACACCCTGCTGCTTGGCCTCGCCCTGCCCGATTGCCAAATCCATGCGCCGAATGAAAGCTTCACGGTGACAAATTTCGAAGCCGGCATTCGACTAAACCGTGCCTTGCTTGAAGAACTCGCAGGATAATTGAAACGACTTTCCTTCAACGGGAGCCGTTGATTTCTGTCAAAATATACCGACAGTTTCGTCCCCGCTATGTCCGTTCAATACCGAGACTACTACGAAATCCTTGGCGTTTCCCGCGATGCATCGCAGGAGGAAATCAAGAAAGCGTTCAAAAAGCTCGCTCGGAAGAATCACCCCGACGTCGCCAAGGATCAGGAAAACGCGGAGGCACGTTTCAAGGAAATAAACGAAGCATACGAAGTTCTCGGCGATCCCGAAAAGCGGAAGAAATACGATCTACTCGGCGAGAACTGGAATCAGGCGGGAGGCTTTCCCGGTGGCGGCGGCCAATACGAATATCACTTTGGCGGCAGTACGGGTTTCAGCGACTTTTTCGAGAGCATGTTCGGTGGCGGCGGTGGAATGGGAAGCGACCCTTTCGGTGGCGCATTTGGCGGTGGCCGCCAGCAGCGCTCCAATCGACCCATGGCCGGGCGGGACATCGAGGCCGACCTGCTCGTTCGCATCGAGGAAATCATGACCGGAGCGACTCGTGAGTTGCGACTGAGTTCTCAGGGCGACAGCGGCGAAAAAACCATTCGGGTGAAAATTCCCAAAGGCGTTGGCGAAGGCCAGAAAATCCGCTGCGCCGGACTCGGCTATCCTGGTCGAAACAGAGGCCCGAAAGGAGATCTCTACCTCCGCGTTCGCATCGAGCGACACCCGCTCTATCGCCCCGTCGGGAAAAATCTCGAAAGCGACCTTTTGCTCGCCCCCTGGGAAATTGCAC
>JAKMGR010000654.1 GCA_022424805.1 Verrucomicrobiales bacterium | reverse complement strand
GAGTGAGGGTCCACCGCATGCCTTGTCCGCTCACGGCTTTGCCGCAGGTTTGTGCTCGCCAGCTCCGTGAATATCGAGACTGTGATTCGCTGGAGGGAATACGGCACCGTTTTCCAAATGGATGGATCGCTGTTGAGATTGGCCAGGCGCAAGAGGAGCAGTTTGAGAGCCTGACTCAGGCACTCCGAAACGTTGCGGAAAAAGAGGACCTTGGAATTGTCTTTTTCGATGCATCCCATTGCGGAGAGGAAAAGCCATCTTCTCGTGTGCGAAAATGGGTAGAAGTTTTTCCAGAGTGGATTGCAGCCGGTTTTCCTTCGGCAAATATCTGGGAAGTGGCTTCAATGCTCCTGCACGCGCGGCTCTATTGTGGAACCTCACTCGATTGCCGGATCATCTGCATGTCCGCTGGGGTCGCTCGAATCAATATTCCGGTCGGTGAAAAGGCAACGCAGAGCTACTGCGAGTTATGGGAGCACGATGATGTTCCGATTGAGTTCGCCACCGATGAATCTCCCGAAGTCGCCATCCGAGAAGCTCTCGAGGTCGATCTGTCGATGTTAAGAAAACACGCCAAGGGGCTGCATTCTGCCTACTTTTCGGCATTGGCGATTTTTTTACGTGAAACAGGGATTTGTCCTCGCCTGGCACTGGGGGAGGAAAGGTCGGAGCACCAGGCTGCATCCGCAGTCATGCATCATCTGCATGACGAATGGCTCAGTGACGAGAAAAGCCTTCGAAAGGTTCACAAGCTGAACCGGAAAAAGAACAGTGGCAGCGAAAAACGGCCCAGTAGACTGAGGAAAGTGAAATCAATCTGGTCTTAACACAAAGCCACAAAGGCGAAGAGTCCACATTTGCTTAATCCGCTAATAACGATTTCTCGCCTAGAAAACCCCCCATCCTCCTCCGCCCTACGCACGTTTTGATTTTGCGAGAATACCGAAGGAATAGACGGGGTTGTTAGGATCAGACGTCTAGACCCTGACAACTCCCTTACTTGTTCGGTGCGCGAAAACGGGTTGCGAGCCGTTGGCTCGTTCCTCCGAAAACGTAGGGCGGTTTCACTTTTACCGTGAATCCTCTTTCCGCCACTCGGACTTGGCGAATCAAAGCGGGAGTGGTGTCGACAGCATTTTGAATGCGGTAGCTCAAAGTTTTCCCTTTGTTTCTTTTGTAGCGACGTCCCCAGTGGGTGCCCAGATATCGTGCTTTTTGTCTGGTTCCATTGGTGAGGAGTCGGCCGCGTTTTCCAGTGATGGTGATGGCTGGGTCAACATCACCAGGGGCTGCCAGAAATGCCTCGATCCAACTGTTGTATCTGCCGACATTGGCATAAATACTAGGCGACTGGGCTGCACATTCCAATCCGAAGCTGGTAATTCCCACAACCAGATCATTGCCTCCGGTGCCACCCCCTGCGACAAATAGTGGACCACCACTATCTCCCTGGCATGTATCTCGACCGGGACTTGATGCAGCAAGGTGTCGGTCCGTCAAGCTGTCGCCATAGTCTCTGCGGGTAATTGCGATGGAGCGGATTGTCAAATCGACCCCCTGAAGGAGATTTGAATTGGGCGGGTTGAGATTAGTGTCGCCCCACCCGATCGCAGTTACCAGGTGTCTCCTGGAATTACATCGTTAGTGGTCGCGGGATATTCCACTGGGGTAATAGTATCGATCGGGGAATCGAGAAGGAGCAGTGCGATATCATTCTGCGGGTTTCCAAGATTATCTTCTCGATACAAGGGATGGATGTAAATTTGCTTCACATCTCGATAAACCCCGCCGGTTGTATCGTCCAGATCAGTGATGTTCACCCAAACTCCGACTGTGGCAGCCGTTTTATCTTTTACACAGTGCGCAGCAGTCAGAACCCAGTAAGGAGCGATAAGTGATCCTCCACAAAATTGACCCTGAAATGTGTCACCATTAGAAGGATCGACCAATGCACACATCCAGGGATAAGTTCCCGCGGGAACGTCGTTGCCGCCCACGATCTTGGCCTGTCCAAGAGCGCTTATGCTGCAGGATACAAGTAATGCTAGGGCTCCCGCAGTTGTGGTAATAAGTTGTGAAATTTTAATGAGGAGGTGCTGGTAGAATAAACCCTAGCAAAGCAGCTGAAATGAGAGGCAACAATAATGCAGCAACTCGCCATTTTTCCGCAACCAGTTAGTTATCTGAGAATCTTTCGAATTCTCTCCAAGGCCTCGTCGTAGGGTGGATTTAGCGTAAAGAAATCCTTCCAGAAGTAACGCTTCGTGACAGAGCGAGCATACGTGAATGTCTGAAAACCTGCTATTCCTCGGTAACGCCCCATTCCGCTCGCTCCAACCCCTCCAAAAGGGAGGTTCACGTTCGTTGCCTGTTTGATAACGTCGTTGAAGCAGACTGTTCCGGATGGGTGGGACTGGGCCATGGCTTCACGAAAGTCCTTATCCCGGGAAAAAACGTAAAGTGCAAGCGCTTCTGAGTGAGATTGAAGCCTGGTTTGCAAGTGTTCGAGATCTTGAAATGGAACGATGGGCAGTACAGGACCGAAAATCTCTTCCTGCATACATTCATCATTCCAATTTGCCTCAGGAAGTAGTTTCGGAGCCATTCTCAAACGGGAGCTAACATCCTCGCCGACGGCGAAGATGGGTTCTTTCACTACTCTCGAAATGGCATCGAATCGTTCACGATCCAAGATGCGGGCGAGGTCTTCTTCACGTCCATGTCCATAGCGATCCTTCAGTTGCTGTTGCAACTTCTCGATCAGAGCTTCTCGGATTGATTCTTCGGCCGCTACGAAATCTGGGGCCATGCAGGTTTGCCCGGCGTTGAGGAATTTTCCGCTCACGATTCGTTCTGCGGCTATATCAATGTCGGCAGTTTTGTCGACAATACAGGGTGATTTGCCACCGAGTTCGAGCACTGCCGGGGAAAGATGCTTTGCCGCTGCAGCAGCGACCAGTCTCCCGACTTTCTCTGCGCCCGTAAAAAAGAAAAAATCGAAAGGCTGCTCAAGAAGCTCGGAGGCTTCGTTCACTTCTCCAATGACGACTGCCGCGTGATCGGGAGAAAACACTTCGGACACAATACTCTTGAGCAGGTCCGCGGTTGCAGGAGCCTTTTCTGATGGTTTCAGGATGACGGTATTCCCGGCGGCAATCGCTGCAATGAGTGGGCTTAGCGAGAGCTGGATTGGATAGTTCCAAGGCGACAGTATCAGGACCGTGCCAATTGCATCCTGACGAATTTCGCTTCGTGCGGGGAGATAGTAAAATGGGTTGCTGGCGCGTTTGGGCTTCGCCCACCGCTTCAGGTTTTTGCAGGTATGACGGATTTCGTGTAGAAGGAAATAAAACTCCGAGATATATCCTTCCACTTCAGGTTTCCCGAGATCTTTCGAGAGTGAGTTCAGAATTTCTTCTTCTCGCTTTTCAATCACTCGCCCGAGGTTCTCCAGGGTGGCCAGGCGAAAATCCAGGGGCCGAGTTTCTCCGGAAGCAAAAAATTCGCGCTGCCTTTGGTGAAGGTTTGGAATGTTCGAATCCTCTCTGTTGTCGATCTTTGCCATTCGTAGTGTAGCGAGCGTTCTGTTTACGCTTTGTATCGAATTAACGGTGTTTCGATTTTACTCTGCATCCGAAGTCTGCTGAGGTGCGTTTCAAAATTAATGTTTTTGTGTTCGTTTTCCAAAAGAGTAAGTTCAAGCGAAAGTGATTCAAAATGAACCAGCTCCACTCCATGTCTACTCCCGAAAAACGTGCTAGTGAAACCGTTCGCCACAACTACTCCAATCCGCCGAAAGTAGTCATCGTTGGGGGTGGTCCGGGCGGCGTAGCGAGTGCACTTATACTCGCCAGCCGTGGGTTCAATGTCCATCTCTACGAAAAGCAGGATCGCCTCGGGGGGCGCACTGGAGCGATCAAGGAAAAAGGCTACAAATTCGATATCGGCCCGACCTTTCTTATGATGAAAGATCTGCTTGATCGGATTTTCGAGGAGTCTGGAAAGAAGTCCGAAGATTATCTGACTAATGTGAGGCTGGATCCGATGTATGAATTGCATCTTCCCAATAAGGTCTTCACGGCCTACTCCGATCCTGCGAAAACCAAGCAGGAGATCGAGCGCCTTTATCCCGGTATGGGCGGGGGGCTTGACCGCTTCCTCGATAGCGAGGGGAAACGTCTTCGCAAGTTACTTCCGGCATTGCAGAGGGATTTCTCATCGCCTTTCGTCGCGCTTTCTCCGTCGCTGATTCCTACGATACCTCATCTATCGCTGGGACGTTCTGTCTTCGACAACTTGAATCGCTACTTCCCTGATCCGGAGTTGGCCTTGCTTTTCTCCTTCCAGAGCAAATACCTTGGCATGTCGGCTTGGGATTGTCCGGGAGCTTTTGCGATGCTCTCCTATATGGAGCACGCCCACGGGATCTATCACACGATGGGGGGACTGAGCGAAATTCCAGTCGCCCTTGGAAAGGCTGCGGCAGACGTCGGCGCCCACATCCACACGGGAACGGCCGTAAAAAAATTATCGCTGAAAGGGCGAAGCGTAGTTGGGGTAGAATTGGAAAACGGCGAAATCGTGGAGGCCGATCAAGTAGTAGTGAATGCCGATTTTGGTCATGCCATGAAGCATCTTGTTCCGAATGGAGCATTAAAGAAATACACGCCCGAGAAATTGGATAAGATGAAATATTCGTGCTCGACCTTCATGATGCATCTCGGAGTGAAGAAGCAATACGATTTGCCACACCACGCCATCGTTTTCGCGAATGACTACAAGAAAAATGTCGACGAGATTTTTACGAATGGTCTCGAATCGGATGACATCTCGTTCTACGTCCGTAATGCTGGGGTTACCGATCCAACACTGGCGCCGGAGGGCAAATCAAGCCTCTACATTCTAGTCCCAACTCCCAACCTTGATGGTGATATCGATTGGGATGCGGCTAGAG
>JAKMGR010000311.1 GCA_022424805.1 Verrucomicrobiales bacterium | reverse complement strand
CTGTAAGTAGTGACTCGCAAGAGTTATGTAAGTCTTACTTTGTTCATATGGATTCAGAGCAATCTCTCGATCGGAGGTTGCGTGCGTTGTGGCTTTATTCGAGAGGCGGCGAAGAATTTGAATGGGAAGTGCTCATCACCGACCCCGAAGAATCGATGCGCACTTGGACCATCCGTCTTCTCGTCGACGAGCAACCACTCGATACTATCGCTGGCCCTCGCGAGTTCGCCATGCCCGAGCCGCTTCCGGAAGCGCAGTTCAATGCTTTCCTTGCTCGTGCCGAACAGGACGACTCGGGCCTCGTTCGTCTTGCGCTCGCTTCTGCGTTGCAGCGTCTTGCGCTCGATCAGAGAGCAAAACTTGGTAAGGCTCTCGCCTCCCGCTCTGAAGACGCCAACGATCACAACATGCCGGAAATGGTCTGGTATGGGATCAGTCCACTCGCCGAAGAGAATCCCGATGCGCTTGTCGAGATCGCGGGTGCGAGCGCGTGGCCCGATTTGCTTCGCTGGATTTCGCGGTGCCTCGCTTCACGAATTGAAACGCAACCGGCCCAACTGGATTCTCTCCTCTCTCAGATACCTGATGCATCAGAGCCTTTGCGGGTTGCGATTCTCGAAGGTGTCGATGAAGGCCTCCAGGGATGGCGCAAGGCTCCACGGCCGAAAGTCTGGGGCGAGGTCATCGAAATCGCATCTCACGGAGAAAGCGAAGAGCTGGTTCGCGACTTGAGCCTTCTCTTTGGAGATGGTCGAGCTCTTGATCAGATCAAGAAAGTTGCCCTCGATGGCAAAGCGGATTTCGCGATGCGAAAAGCGGCCCTCGAAACGCTGATCGAAAACAAGCCCGACGATCTACGGGAAATTTGTGAGTCCTTGCTTGGAGATCGACTCATCAATGCCGTGGCCGTGAAGGGCCTCGTCCTTTTCGACGATCCTGAGCTGGGCAAGTCCCTCGCAAAACAATACCGGCGTTTCTATCCCGCGGAAAAGCCGTTGCTGATGGAGTCGCTCGTAAGTCGGCCGGATTGGGCTGCGGCGATGCTTTCGGAAATGAAGGCGGGACGAATTCCGAAAGCTGATCTGTCGGCTTTTCAGGCGCGCCGGATTCATGCTTTTGAAAACGAAAGCCTTTCCGAAAATCTACGGCATGTCTGGGGAGATGTCCGCAGTTCCTCAGAGGAGAAGCGGAAGCTGATCGAAGAATGGACGGAAAATCTGTCTCCGAAAAATCTTGAACAGGCTGATCTCGGAAAGGGACGCCAGCTATACGCCGCTATTTGCGGGGCCTGCCATGTCATCTACGGTGAGGGCGGGAAAATCGGGCCCGACCTGACCGGGTCCGGGCGTTCCGATTTGGGGTATTTGTTAGAAAATATCATCGATCCGGGGGCGGTTGTTTCTGCCGACTACCGGATGACCTTGTTGCAATTGCGCGATGGGCGCTTGCTCAGCGGAGTCGTCTCGGAAGAAAACGAGAAAACCCTGACACTGCGGCAACTTAGCGGACGGGAGACTGTCGAAAAAACACAGATCGAGAGACGGGAGGTATCCACCGCGTCGATGATGCCCGAAGGTTTGCTCAAACCATTTACCGAAGAACAGGTGCGAGATCTGATTGCTTACTTGAAGCATCCTGTGCAGGTTCCCTTGCCCGAATAAAAAATGAATCCAGAAAAGCCATTGAACTCTGTTAAGTCATCGACCTGCCCCTGTTGGGTCGTGGAGCGAACTTAGTTGGAGGCGCCGTTTCAAATAAATCAAAGATCGACTTTCGGAGCTAGTCATCTTAGAGATTTACATCATGAAACGACGTCACTTTTTTCAAACGACCCTGGCATCTGCCATCGGAATTCCGGCCTTTGCTCTCGATGTCAACAATGCTTATCGCAAAAATATTGGCATCCAGCTCTACACGCTGCGCAATGAGATCAAGGAAGATGTGGCGGGGACGCTGAAGGCTGTCGCTGATGCTGGATACAAGCAGGTTGAGCCTTACGGTTTTCCCAATGCCGGAGAAATGATCGCTGCGGCGAAGGACAACGGGCTCGCGGTGAACTCTTCCCATTTTGCCTGGGAGTCGGTGACGGATCCGGAAAAGAAGGGCTTGCCCAAGTTTACTGACATCCTCGAAAAAGCGAAAGACGCGGGGCTTTCTCATCTCGTGATTCCTTACGTTCACGGCCATAATCGGAAAGACGCGGACGGCTACATGACCCTCGCGGAGCGCATGAATGTTGCTGCGCTGGAAGCGAGGTCCGCCGGGATTCAGTTAGCCTATCACAACCACGCTTTCGAGTTTCAACCTCTGGACGGTGGATACTGCGGATACGATATTTTCATGAAGGAGTTCGTTCCCGAAATGCACTTCGAGGTCGATGTGTTCTGGATCAAGGTGGGAGGCAAGGACCCTGCGGAATTGGTTCGAAGCCTGAAAAGGCGAGTGTCTCAGCTGCACCTGAAGGATCTCGAGAAGGGCACGGCAGTTCCGAATTACGGTAAGCTACCGAACGAGGCCTTTCAGGAACTCGGCGACGGAATGATCCCGATGGAGCCGATCATCGAAGCGGCAGAGGAGGCGGGCGTGGCTCATTGTCATGTCGAGCAGGACCAGTCTCCAGATCCGATTGCGAGCATTCAGCAGAGCATGAAGCACTTGCAGTCGTTGTGAGGCAGGAGTGTATCGGTTGATTCCAAAGATAGAAAATGCGCGCTCACTCGCGAGGCCGAATTCGTTTCTTTTCCATTCGCGTTTTATCCCATTGCTTTTGCAGGTGATGGAACGCGAATGAGGCGCGAGTATCCACGAATGAAACGAATCTGATGGGCTTTACTGTCTACTCGGGGGCACTCGTCACCACTTTCTTTCGTCCGCGATTTCGTAATCGCCGAGGCATTCGAGAATGAGTAGCATCTTTTCATGACGCTTCGTTTCTTTCTCTTGGTCGCGCTTGCTACGACGGTTTCTCCGGGGCTTGCGGAGGACTGGACTTTGAAAAGTCCACGTCCGGAAATTGCTGTCGAAGGTTCCATTGAAGCTGATGGGAGATTGATTTTGCAGAGTCCTAATGAGGAGGGGCGCAACGGTTACTGGGAAAAGCGGTTTCCTGTCGAGGGCGGAAAATGGATGCGCTTTTCGGCGAATCGACTTGCGACAGACACCGAGCACGAACGCCGCTCCTGTGTCGTTCGGATCGAGTGGTATGGCGAAAAAGGTCGGGCTGTGACGAGCCCACATCCTACGAATCCCGCTTATCGAGGGGCGGAGACTACTTCTGCCCGACCTGATTATCCTCGTGACGGCGAGCAAAATGCTGATGGCTCGGTGACGGTTGCAGATACCTACCCAGTTCCGGAAAGGGCGGGCTACGCCATCGTTCAACTGCACCTTCGCTGGGCACCCGGTGGGCGAGTGGTTTGGAAAGATGTGAATTTCGAAACGGTTGCCGCTCCTCCATCTCGAAAGGTGAAACTGGCTGCGGTCCATTCGCAGTTGGCCGGAAGCGGTCGCACGGTTGCCGAGAACCGTGAGTTACTACGTCCGCTCATTGAAAAGGCTGCGGGACAAGGTGCAGATCTGATTGTGCTTCCCGAGTTGCTCACCTGCAAAGGGGTGACGCATGACTACGCTTCTGTCGCGGAGTTCATCCCCGGAGAGACAACGGAATACTTTTGTGCCCTCGCAAAACAACACGACTGCTATAT
>JAKMGR010000306.1 GCA_022424805.1 Verrucomicrobiales bacterium | reverse complement strand
CCTCGGGACCGGCTGAATAATTCGGATGGAGGAATGGTCGGGACGATTCCAACTCCTTTGAGAGAAAGGCCACTCGATCTTCCTCGGACCAGGAAGCGAATGAATCGCCATCCTCGACCCCGGCCTTCACGAGAATCTGTGAAAACGCCTTGTCGTGAAACTCGCTATTCTGCCGCACATCGAGATCGGCGAGATGAAAACCAAAAGCCTCCAGCTTGGCCGAAATCGGATCGACAATTTTCTCGGCGAGACGATGCGCTCCAATTGCCTCGAGTGAGTCTTTCATCAGGGTGAGGTCAGAGGCGAGCTCCTCAACCGTGTGAGAATCATTCTGCTCGAGACGCGCACGCAGCAGGTAGCCGAAAGAACGCCACGGCTCGTCCGGATTACGGGAAAGAATGTAATCGCCCTCGCCGCCCAATTCGCGGGCAAGGTCCTAAAGACGACTCATCAGTGCATCCGAAGCGGGATGCGACGGTGCCGTCACCGTGAGCTGGTATGCCGCATTCGCTAGCTCCCTGCGATACAGCTTGATCGCCTGCCGCCTCAGTTCCGCGAGCGTATCCCTCGTTGTCTCCGACGTCACAAAAGGATGCCCATCACGATCACCCCCGATCCAGAGACCGAAACGTATCCTCGGACCTTCGCCCACATTTTTCAATGTGTCAGGATCAAATCCCGTATCCTCCCAGGCTCGCTCGAGACGATCATCGATTTGCTCCAGCGTTTCGGGAAATACCTCCCGCAGGTAAAAGAGAACATTTCGCAGCTCGCGCTCCACCGTGGGGCGCTCCTCGTGGATTTCCCCCGTGTTCCAGAGAGCTTCCAAAGCCGTCATGAACTCATCCCTCGCCTGGTCCTTTTGTCGCTTTGTCAGGCCGCAGTCATTGAGATCGAGAAGGCGATCATAAAGCGCTCGGTGACGCTCCCTCACGCTGGGGCGTTTCGCCTCGGTTGGGTGCGCGGTGAAAACTGGCTCGACCCGGACAGACTGCATCGCCTCGGCGATGTCGAGCTCGGAATAGCCCTCCGACTTGAGGCGCTTCAGACAGCGAGGCCACATCCCCTTTTCCCCCTCTGGCCCGAGGACCATTTCCCGCTCCCGACGCGCTTCGAGCGCGACCTGCTCTTCGACCATGTCGAGAAGCTGGAAAGCAATTGAATACACCTCCGCAATTTCCTCCGCCTCGGCGAGCGTTTCCGGATTCTCCCCCCGCTCGATCCATGGCAGCAAACTCGCGAGACGATCCTTCCCCGCCGATAAGAGAACATCACGAAGCGCGTTCATGACTTCGAGCAACTCCTGCTCCAGCGATTCCAAACCTTTCGCGACGAGCCTTTTGCTCTCCGATTGGTTCGATTTCGGATTCTTCAGTTCACTCATATTCAGCTAGTTCTCAAAAAAGGAATTTATCGTTCAATAACGGTCGAGCATTCCGCCTTCCAGCGAAGGCGAGGGCGCAGGAAACCCTTGCCATGATATCCATACGATCCCTAAGCTTTTCTGTCCTTTCAAAGGAATACTCGGTTAATCGTGGCTCTCCTGTTCCCAAGGAATAACGCGGTCACGAGGGCGTTTGGCCAGCGACATGATCATTTCTCGGAATCGATCTTCAAGGGCGCGAATGCCAGGATAAAAAGCGCAGCGATGATGCCTCCAGGAACCAGCTCCAGTAACGCCCGCCACGAAGACATCCCCACTCGCCGGAAAATGATCCAGAGAGAAAGGGAGTAGAGAACAACGAGGGTTTGGTCGATGAGCCACCCCTGTTGGGTGAATGGTGCATACACGGCTGATCGGAAAACCCTGAATACGGAAACAGCAAAAACCTTCTGTGCGTTCCGTGTCTTCCGTGGTCCCAAAAAAGAAGCCTACGAAAAATCCTCGCGCACACGATCCAGAATCATTCGCGTTTCTGCTCACCAACCAGTCGCAGACTGCGATGTCGATAATTCTCGAACCATTCAAGTAAAAGGAGAAACCCGGATCTCTCGAAGTCGGATAGTCCACGAAATTGGGAAAGGTCCCTTCTCCAACATGCTCGCTGCCTGGTCGTGCTCATGAATGACTAAAAGCAAGCGTGGAAAGATTAGTCAAGAATAAAATGCACAAATGAACACTAGTTTTTTGTTTGATATTGCAATCGACCTGCATTCGAAGGTAATATCGGCACCCAAAAAGAGGTGATATCAGCGAGAGCAGGGACGGAGAAATGCGCCCGCTAAATGGGCACTGATAGACGAAGGGATGGACAGAAAAACCTTGCTAGATTGGGGCTTTCAAGACATTCTGGATGATGAGTGCCTTGCGTGATATCACATCGTGAGG
>JAKMGR010000287.1 GCA_022424805.1 Verrucomicrobiales bacterium | reverse complement strand
CTCCCAATGCGGGGGGGAGCGGAAGATGCTAATCTTCCGGAATGGGCTTCCTGAATTCGTGCGCTCGCTCCGTAATCGGCGGAATTTTTCCAAGTTCCGTTGCTGGCTCACTCGGACAGGATGGCATATCCAACGGTCTTCACTCGTCCGCGCAACTGGCTGAGAGCTTCCAGAACCGCCTCGTGGTCCATCTCGTGAACTTCGAGCTTCTCTCCGATCGCTGGGATCAGAGTGATGGTTAGTTTCCCGCCGAGATGCTCGCGAAATTCTTCGAGACCGGAGAGAATCACGGGTGATCCATTCTCTTGCTGATCCAGAAAATCGGACCAGAGGGTAAATCCGACGGACTCGATCAACCTAAGGATTCTCTCCACGGTCGGTTCATCGAGAATGCCGACGATGCCGGAATACAGCAAATCGACGCCCATTCCGATGGCGACGGCTTCGCCGTGAGTTACTGCGAAATCCGAGATCTGCTCCAGCTTGTGGGCGACCCAGTGTCCAAAGTCGAGAGGACGCGCAGAGCCATACTCAAAAGGATCTCCACTCGTCGCGATGTGATCGACATGATTCTCAGCACTGCGGCGAATTGTTTTCTCCAGAGGAGCTTTTTCCAACCGTTGAAGCTCTTCGGCGTGGCCTTCGATGAATTCGTAGAAATTCTTGTCTCTAATCAGGGAGACCTTGATCGCTTCGATGATGCCATCGCGGCAGGCACGCTCGGGCAGGAGAGCGAGAAAGTTCAGGTCGTTTACAACGGCAAATGGCACGGAGAAAGTTCCTACCCAATTCTTTTTCCCGAGGAAATTTACTCCGTTCTTAACTCCGACACCGCCATCGCCCTGGCTGAGGGTGGTCGTGGGCATACGGATCAGGCGAATTCCGCGGTGAGCTGTCGCCGCACCAAATCCGGCGAGGTCGAGGAAGGCACCCCCTCCGATCGCGATAACGTAGGAGTGGCGGCAGATTTTGTGATATTCAATCGCCTTCCAGATTTTCTCGACGAGAGACCAGTCATTTTTGCAGGCCTCGCCACTCGTCATGGACATGGGTTCTGATACAAGAGTTAATGCATCCGAGTGGACAGCGAAATACTGTTGAGTCCGCTCCAGCAATCCGGGATCGGACTCTGCCACGCCATCATCAACAAGGATGAGCACCTTAGGGGCTTCTCCCAAACCTGCCGAGTCCGCCACGAGATCGCGAAGAGTGTGGTTCTTCGCATCGAATGCACCGTGGGTAAACGCGATACGATGTTGGTAGGTAATGGGTATGTCTCTATGGATCATGTCCTACAGAAACCTAGTCGCTAACATCCGAATAATCAAAGAGGCGCAAATCGGGCCGTTTACCAGCTAAGTCGGGATGGCTTTCACTTGCCATTCCGTCGCTAATTTGGCACGGTATGAGTCCCAATATTATGAAAATCGAAACTCTTTGTCTCCACGGTGGGCATACGCCCGATCCGACTACCAACGCACGTGCTGTCCCCATCTATCGGACCAGTTCCTTTGTCTTCAATTCAACTGATCATGCTGCTAATCTGTTCGCCTTGAAAGAGTTGGGGAACATTTATACGCGTCTGATGAATCCAACGACCGATGTGCTCGAGAAGCGCGTCGCTTTGTTGGAAGGTGGCCCGGAAATGGGCGGTCTTGGCGTCGCGTCCGGAACATCGGCGGTTTTCTACTCCATCATCAACCTCGCGCAGGCTGGGGATAATATCGTCTCGGCCCGGAATCTCTACGGTGGAACCTACACGCAGTTCAACGACATTCTCCCGGCACTGGGGATCACCGTGAAGTTCGTTGATTCTCAGGATCCTCAGGCATTCGCGGATGCGATCGACGACAAGACGCGCGCGATCTTTTGTGAAACGGTTTCCAATCCTGCGCTTGAGGTCGTCGACCTCGCTGCTGTTGCCGATGTCGCCCACGCTGCGGGACTTCCGCTTGTGGTCGATTCTACGTTTTCGACGCCTTATCTGACGCGACCTATCGAGCACGGAGCTGACATCGTGATCCACTCGCTTACGAAATGGATGGGTGGCCACGGCGCTGGCATCGGCGGAGTCGTTGTTGATTCCGGAACGTTCAACTGGGCTGGTGGAAAGCACCCGCTCTATGACGAGCCGGACAATTCCTATCACGGACTGCGCTGGGGGCACGACCTGCCTGAGCCGCTTTCGCCTCTCGCCTTCATTCTGCGCATGCGGACCGTGCCTTTGCGCAATCTCGGTGCCTGCATAGCACCGGATAACGCGTGGTTTCTCCTCCAGGGGATTGAGACTCTGCCGCTGCGAATGGAGCGGCATTGCGCAAATTCACTGGCCGTCGCAAAGCATCTTGAGGCGCACGACAAAGTGGAGTGGGTACGTTTTCCGGGTCTTGAGAGCGACCCTGAGTTTGAAAAGAATCAGAAGTATCTCGAAGGCAAGGGCGGCTCGATGGTTGTTTTCGGCATCAAGGGCGGAGCTGAGGCCGGGCAGAAGTTCATCGAAAATCTGAACCTTTTCTCTCATCTTGCCAACGTTGGCGATGCGAAGTCCCTCGCCATTCATCCGGCGACGACAACCCATTCGCAATTGGATGAAGAGCAACAGGCTGCCGGTGGTATTAGTCCTGAACTGATTCGCCTCTCCGTTGGAATCGAGAACATTGACGACATTCTCGCCGACCTAGACGCGGCATTGGCTTCGGCGTAAGCCAATTGCACGCAAGTTTTCTAATCCCAGTGGGATTGAGCAAAATGGGCCCGGGGTTCTCTCGACCTCGGGCCTTTTTTGTCACTCGTGGACAGATCTGTCCTTGGGAAAGCCTAAGGCGTTTCCCTACAAGCCAACCCGCCGGAACAATTCATCTAGTGGCAGCTGCAATCCGATCAGGAACTCTCCGAACTCTCCGTATTTCACTGTCACTTCGTCGAAGCGCATCTGGTAAACGATTTCTTTGATATCCTGGGTGTTGTGGGAGAACAATGTCACACCCCACTCGTATTCTTCGAGGCCCGTGGAGCCGGTGATGAGTTGGCGGATTTTCCCGGCCCACTGGCGGCCAACTCTTGCATGGCCAGCCATGAGTTTACGGCGAGTTTCGTATTCTTCGCCATACCAGTTGTGGACTTCTCCGCGACGTTTTGACATCGGGTAAAAGCAGAATACCGGCCAATCAGGCATATTCGGATAAAGTCGATCCTGATTGTATTTTTCGATTCGGCGATTGTATTCGGCGATTTTCTCTTTGAACTCGTCGCTGTCTTTTTCGATGCCTTCTTCGACGAGAGTCTCGCCGTATTGCTCTTCCGTCGTCGTGTATTCGCTGAGCTCTGTCATGCTCAAGTAGCTGTAGGTCGGAGTCAGCATATCCGGGCCGAGTGCGCGACCGATGCGTTTTTCAAACTCATTTGCCTTGTGCAGATCATCCGTTAGGAGCATGAATCCGAGGTCGGCTTTCGGAGTCACCATCGAAAAAGTGAGAAGCTGCGTAGACTCTGCTGAGCGAATTTCCTGAACGGCTTCTGAGAGACTCGTCTTGGCTTCGCGTTGCTCCTCATCGGAGAGCATTGCCCATTGAGTCTGGTCGATTTGGAAAAAGAGGTGAATCACGTGCCAGCCCTGATAAGGAATGACGGTATCGGAGTCCGGTTGTTCAGTGGATTCTGGTTGCATGATGGAAAAAGGAAAAACGTGTTGGTAAGGAGCTAAAACGACTCGGACCAACAAGCCAACGAATTTGGTTGCGTCCAGCCAAAAAAAAATCTAGTTTCCCGCGCTTTACGAGACAAACAACTCGTTTACCCCACCATGGCTGAACTCGAAGACAAGTACGAAGACAACGTAGACGGAGATTTCTACGTCGATGACCAGTGCATCGACTGCGATCTTTGCCGCGAAACAGCACCAGATAACTTTACCCGAAACGAAGACGGCGGTTATTCCTATGTTTACAAACAGCCGGAAAACGACGAAGAGCGTGCTCTTGCTGAGGAAGCTATGGAAGGCTGCCCAGTCGAGGCTATTGGAAACGACGGCTCTGATGGCTAGTCACCAGAAACAGAATTTTGAAAAGGCGGCGATTCCTCAGCAGGATCGCCGCTTTTTTGTAGCTCGGTCTCTCGATCTGAACTATCCTCTCGGGAAGATGAAACGCCGTTACCGCCCTAAACGCTCCAATCGCGATCGAGCGTTGGCTCAGTTGCGTGGATACTGGGAGCCGCAGGATGTTTCGCAGTTTGAACAGGGGATCGACTCAGCGGTGACGAAGACCTTGAAGCAACTCGGTCTCGATAATCGTTTCAACGAGGAGCAGGTCTTTGAGGCATGGAATGAGATGGTCGACAAATTTGTAGCCGAAAATGCGCGCCCGGTTTCGATGAAACGGAACGTTCTCTTCATTCAGGTTCTCCATTCCACCGTATTCTATGAGCTGGAGAGAATGCGCGGCCAGATTCTGGCGAAAATGCAGGAACGTTTCGGCAAAGAAAACATCCGTGATGTCCAGTTTCGGCTTGGGTAAACAGGGTTGAGTCGAGGGCCGAACAGGGTTAGGTCAGTGACGCAACCTCGTGCACCTGGTATTGGGTTGGCAAAACAGGGGGATTTCGAAATTCGACTACAAGCATGAGCGATCACATTCACATCAAAGGCCTCCGGGTCATTACCCGCGTCGGAGTTCCGAAGGAAGAGCGAGCCCGGCCGCAGACCGTTAAAGTCAGTGCCGCGATTACCTTGGCGAAGTCATTCAAGGGATTCGATGATCATCTCGAAAATACGATCGACTACTTCGCGGTGTCCGAGGCGCTGCGTGATAGAGCAGCCGAGGGGGCGCGAAAACTGATCGAAACTTTGGCTGAAGATCTCGCTGCCGCAGTCATCAATTTTGATGGCGTCTGCGCCGTGACCCTTGAGGTGGAAAAATTCATTCTCGCCGATTGCGATGCGGTCAGCGTGGAGATCACCAGGGCGAAGGAGCATGTGTAAAGACGGCCAAGTGCGGTTTTGCTGCGTAACTATTTCCATGAAAGTTCGCAGGGTCGCCGTTATCTCATTTGCTGTCCTCTTTCTCCTGTTGGGAATTGCCTTTGTCACGACGAGCCGAGCCGGCTACGAGACAGCGGCCTACAAGGTGGAGAAAAAGGAAGGGTCTTTCGAAGTTCGAAAGTATTCGCCTCACAAGGTGGTTTCGACTTCCGTCGGCACTCGAAATGGTGGGTTCGGCACACTTTTCCGTTATATTTCAGGCGAGAACAAAGATAAGCAGAAGATCGCGATGACGACGCCAGTTTTTATGCCGGCGAGTGGCGAAGGAAAACCGCAGGAAATGCAATTCGTTGTTCCTGCCGATGTTGCTGAGTCGGGAGCACCAGTGCCGACATCGTCGAACGTGAAAATCAAGACGATGCCTGGAGGGCGATACGCGGTTCTGCGCTTCAGCGGTCAACTCAATGCAAAATTGCAGAAGAAGAAACTCGATCAGCTGCGGGCCAAATTGAGAGAGAAAGGGTTGAAGCCGACCGGCTCTCCCATTTTTGCCGGATATGATCCACCATGGACGCCGGGGCCGTTTCGCCGAAACGAAGTCCTCTTCCGCCTCGCTAACTGAAGTGTGGGTATTGGGCGAATGCGCTATTTGCAGACCTGAAATGCCGCGACAGATTCAGAGATGCGTTTTTCTCTGAACTTGTTTCTTTTCCTGATCGTCGCTGCTGCGAATGCCGATGAAAATTGGCCGGGTTGGCGCGGCCCTCGTGGAGATGGCACGGTGCAGGAA